>JAYTUR010000937.1:0-3563 GCA_043744475.1 Saprospiraceae bacterium
TTTCTACTTCAAAATTGATTCAAAAAACATACTTTCGCCTTTCTGTTAACCATAAAAAAGCCATTTGAGGCGTTGAAAAAAGAATAAAATCCTTACAAAATGTATAAAACTTAAATGACCTTATATTCCTTCAATACCTTATACGGTTTAAAAATGCCGCTTTCCTAATCATATAAGGTATTGAAGGAATATAAGGTCATTTAAGGTGAATCTCATGCTAATATTTTATGTATGACTTGTTTCACTAGAACTAATAAAATCCAATTATAAATGAATCGTTTCTTTAAAATCGTGAAAACTACGGGTAAAATCTTACTCGTTTTAATAGCAACATTAGTCATTGTATATTTTCTTGGACCCAAACCCCCAAAACCTACTTTTGACCCACCACCTTTAGAAAACCTTGCAAATCTGACCTTTACAGATTTAGAAAAAAAGATAAGTGATAGCGAAAATATGGTTGAAAACATCAAACCCGAATGTAAAGCCCGCATCGTTTGGGCAGATTCTTTGAAAAAAGAAAAGACCAAAATCGTTATGCTTTATCTGCATGGATTTGGGGCAAGTCACGTTGAAGGTGCGCCGATAAATACCGATTTAGCCAAGCAATTTGGCTGCAATCTGTTTCTTGCGCGCCTTGCCGAACATGGCATTGAAACAGGCAAAAAGAATGAAAATTTCCTTAAATTTAATGCCGAAGATTACTACGATTCCGCAGAACGTGCCTTGTATATTGCCCAACAATTAGGCGATTCTGTGGTCATCGTTGGGCAATCGGGTGGGGCAGCGATGGCGTTGTTCTTAGCATCTCGGCATCCTGAATTGAAGGGTTTGGTGATGTATTCCCCTGCCGTTCGGGTGTTTCGGAAAGAGGGGCAATTATTGTCCGAACCGTGGGGTTTGCAATTAGCGCATTTTATGGTGGGTGAACATAACGATTGGACCTTCAGAAAACCCGAACAAGCGAAGTATTGGACAAACCATCAGCGTTTTGAAGGCATCGTACAGTTCACCACCTTTCAAAAATATGCGATGATTCCAGAAACTTTCGCGAAAGTTAAATGCCCTGTTTTTATGGGTTATTACTACGAAAATGAAGAAAAACAAGATAAAACCGTCTCCGTCGAAGCCATGAAAGAGATGTTTGAACAACTCGGTACCCCCCCTCAGTATAAACGGGCGGTTAATTTCAAAAATGCCAAAGCGCATGTCATTACAAGTCCAATGACGACTGACGATTGGCAAGAGGTGGAGATGGCATCAGTGAAGTTTTTGCAAGAGGTGATGGGTATGTAATTGTTTGAAAAATTACCTCCAATTCTAAATTCTTTTATACCTTTCGATTGTTTTGATTCACCAACATATAAAAAAACAAGTATGCAACCATTTATTGGAGAATTCGTCGGCACGATGTTGCTGATTTTGCTGGGCGACGGTGTTGTTGCTGGCGTTTTATTAAAAAATTCAAAAGCTGAAAACGGGGGCTGGCTCGTCATTACCATAGCCTGGGCTTTGGCAGTTACTATGGGCGTTTATATTGCAGGACCCCTCAGTGGTGCGCACCTGAACCCTGCCGTCACACTGTCACTCGCCGCAACGGGACAGTTCGCCGTTGAAAAAGTACCGCTTTACATCACGGCTCAGATGTCAGGCGCGATTGTCGGCGCATGTCTTGTGTATGTCCAATACCTGCCACATTGGGCGAAAACAGAAGATTCAGCCTTGAAATTAGCTGTTTTTTGTACCGCGCCTGCTGAAAAACATCCCGTTGGCAATTTTATCAGCGAGTTTATCGGCACATTCGTTTTGATGCTGGGTCTGGGAGCCATTGGTGCAACAGAATTTGCAGCAGGGGTCAATCCCTTGGCTATTGGTGGGTTGATTGCCGTCGTTGGTTTGTCTTTGGGCGGAACGACGGGTTATGCGATTAACCCTGCGCGGGATTTAGGACCGCGCATTGCTCATGCTTTTTTACCCATTCCAGGAAAAGGGGGTTCAGATTGGGGCTATGCTTGGATTCCTATTCTTGCACCGATTCTCGGTGGCATCGGTGGCGCATGGTTTTATCAAACGTTTTTAAGTTTACATTAAGACATGAATCTCATTATTTTTACCAATCGCGATTTAGCGAGTAATTTATTTCTGAACCACATAATGCCACATGTTGCGCCTTATGTGGTTCACATTTTTGTGTCCGATAAAGTTGGAAAAGCAACCACTTCTGCAACGCCAGACGCGCTTCAAACTTTAAAGTTTTTTGAGCAAACGCTGCCTAATACCATCGTTTTTCCTTCATTAGATGCTCAATATCGCATTTTTACTGAGGGGGATAGATTGCACAGCTTCAATGAATTATCACGCTTTTATGATGTCCCGATTACCTCTTTAAACGATGTCCGTTCTCCAGAAAGCCTTGAAGCCGTTGCCAGTTTGCAACCCGACTTGGTTTTGTCGGTGAGATACGGCAGAATATTTGGCAGCGATTTTTTGAAAATTCCCAAACGAGGCGTTATCAATTTACATTCGGGCAGACTGCCTCAGTATCGTGGCGTTTTGCCCACATTTCGCGCTTTAATGAACGACGCTGCGGTCATATATCCGACGCTGCATTATATCGAAGATGGGACGATTGACACGGGCGGTATTATCGGTATGTCTGAATTTAAGGTTGAAAAAGACAAGTCCTTGTTGTGGCATATTTTGCAATTGTACCCAGCCTGTGTGGATTTAGTTGTTGATGCGATTGAACAAATTGCAGATGGTAAAAAGCCCTTGGCACAAGAACAAGGCGATGAAGGTTCGGCTTATTTTACTTTTCCAACGGCTGAAGAATTTACGGATTTTCAAGGAAAAATCATGGATTTTGATGAATATTTGGCTTTTTTGAAGGGTTATACTGAGGGGTATCAATTTTAGGAAAATTAGGTAAATGTGTTTATTTTTATCTTTAAAAAATAGAAAAAAATGACTATCCAAGAAGCCTATAACAGTTGGTCTGCTATTTATGACACAAACCAAAACAAGACACGCGACTTAGAAGCTGTTGCGTTAAGGCATATTTTAAAAGATAAAACCTTTGAAAATAGCTTAGAAATGGGCTGTGGCACAGGAAAAAATACAGAATGGTTGCTCAAAAAGACTAAAAACCATGTTGCTGTTGACTTTTCAGAAGACATGCTCGCCAAAGCAAGACAAAAAGTGGAGGACACGCATGTTCAATTCATTCAGGCTGATATTCAGGACAATTGGCAATTTGAGGACGAGACTTTTGACTTAATCACGTGTAGTTTGGTACTTGAACATATTGCCGATTTAAACGGCATTTTTAAGAGCGCACAGCGTGTTATGTCAGAAAAAGGATTGTTTTATATCGGTGAACTCCATCCTTTTAAGCAATATTTAGGTACCAAAGCTAAGTTTGAGACAGACGGGGGGGTGTATGAATTGACTTGTTTTACGCACCATATTTCTGATTTTTACGAAGCCGCATCTCAAAACGGTTTCGACTGTATCGATATCAATGAATGGTTTGACGACAACGAAAAATCGGGCGTACCGCGCAT
>JAYTUR010000938.1:0-3562 GCA_043744475.1 Saprospiraceae bacterium
GTCAAAGAACATGATTCGGATATGGAGATTACGCCGCTTATTTTGCTCGAACCTGATTCGGAAAGCGCCCGTTGGTATCACAAATACCAACACATTTACGCAACTTTTTTATACACTTTTGTCTCATTTCACTTGCTTTTCGTACAGGATTTCAAGTTTTTTACGATGCCAGACCAAGCCAATTTGCATTTAGGGCGCATTCCACTTATCGAATGGGTCAAAATGATTGGCTTTAAATTCCTGTATTTTGGATTGACTTTTGGCTTGCCAATATATTTTGGGCATCTACATTTCACACAAGTCGTGACGGCATGGGCAATCGCACACATGGCGGTTTCTGTGTTTGTGGCTTATACATTTTTCATTTCTCACCATGTGACAGAATTAGATTATGTGGATTCAGGGGCAGAGCATGATTTGGTTTCTGATTCATGGATTCACCACCAAATCACGACAACCATTGACTTTGAACCGAATAGTTCTTTTGCCAATTTCCTGTTTGGTGGCTTCAATTTGCACGTTGCCCACCATGTATTTCCAGAAGTTTCACATGAGCATTATCCCGCTATGACGCGGTTGATTAGAGACGTTTTAGCCGAAAATGGTTGTTCCGATTGGTACAAATCGTTCAGTTTTACTGAGGGGTGCGTCTCACATTTAAAACACTTGAAAAATATAGCCCAACGGGCTTTCGCCGAAGAAATAGAAGAAGCAGAACCTGACTTTTTATCCACTGAACCTACACATATATTGGCTTATGAAAACAGTCATCATTTCAATTCATGATGTCACGCCGAGATTTCAAAAGGAAATAGACATCATTTTGAAGCATTTTGCAGATATGCCCATTTCGGTTTTGGTCACGCCCCTTTGGGACGGTTGGCATCGTTTCAAACCCGATTTCATTGAAATACTGAGAGGGTCTGAAAAAGTGTTGCATGGTTTGACGCATAGGTCAAATGGTCGTGATTTGGGCGGCAATATCATGGCTTTTTCGAGTCGTTCTGACCGTGAACTTTTTCACCTTAGCCGAGAGCAAACCCATCGAAGGCTCGACTTGGGACGAAGACTTTTCGAAGATGCTTTTGATGAAACACCTATGGGTTATATACCGCCGACGTGGTTTCACAACCCACATTCTTTGTCCCTATTAGAAGAAATGGGGTTTTTATTTACGGAAACAGCACGACAAATCATTAATTTGAGACAAAATGAAAAAAATAATGCCGTTCCTGTTTGTCTTGATTACGGGAGCAACCGCTTGCTCGAAACCTTTTTTACTTATGGTTGGCGGTTTATTGTCAACCATTTTTCGCCCTCTGTCGTCCGTTTATCGGTGCACCCAAGCGATGTGACAAATGGTTTTTTGCCTCATTTTGACACAATGATTTCAATTTTAAGAGATAAAAATTACACATTTACGACGTATCAAGAATTTTTTAAAAACAAACAAGAACATGATTTCAATAATTATATGTACCCTAAACGAGGAGCAATATCTGCCTAAACTTTTGGACAGTCTGTGGCTACAAACGGCTGAATTTCCTTTTGAAGTCCTTGTCGTTGACGCTGGTTCGACGGATGGTACAGAGGGGGTTGTTCGGAAATATAAAAACATCGTTTCGTTTCCGTTGCGCTTTGTGGCGTTCAATCAACGGGGTATTTCAAGGCAACGAAATGAAGGCGCGCAGGTCGCAAAGTACGAACAACTCTTGTTTTTAGACGCAGATGTTGTGTTAAATGAGCTGTTTTTAGTAACAGCTGTTGCTCAAATCAATGCTAAAAATTTGCCCATTGCAGGCACGAAACTCTATGCAGCAGAGTCATCTACGGCTTTTAGAGCTGTTTATTCGTTTTATTCTAATATTTATTTGCCCATAACAAGATGGTTTAACCCTGTAATTCATGGTTGTTCTATTTTTGTAACAAAAAAAATGCACAACCAAATTGGCGGTTTTAAAGAAGGTATTTTGTTTGAAGATTTCCGTTATGGCGCAGATGCTGCAAAGATTTTTCGCCCCGTTTTACTGAGGGGTAACGCTTATGTTCGGACATCAGCACGTCGGTTTTACAATTTCTCACCACGAGCCGTTGGTGAATTAGTAGCGGGTAGTTTTTACTCATTTTTCAAAGCGGGTATTGACCAATCAAAAATGACAACTTATGAGCAAAATACAGGAAATCATGCCGCACCCCGCTACTGAGCTCCCTATTTTGGGTTTTAATTTATATATTGTTGAAAGCCCAAAATCTATCAAAAACAGAGCAAAAAGTAAGAATCGCTTCGCTGTCATGATTTTGTTTTTTGTGAGTGGCTTCATGTACGCTGGTTTACTCGCCCGTTTGCCTGAAATGCAACGAATTTATAGCGTTAATAATGGTGAATTAGGTGCTATTCTATTATGCAGCAGCTTCGGTGCATTGGGTGCGATGCTAGGCGCAAGCCGTTTGATGCGTCGTTTTAGCAGTTCAAAACTGGCAATGGTTGCAGCAACGCTATTTTGTTTAGTGATACCTTTTATGCCCTCTATTCATACAGTTATGGTTTTGATTCCGATATTTCTCGCCTTAGGTACAACGGTTGGTTTACTCGATGTAGCAATGAATGCAGAAGCGGTACGTATTGAACAAGCCTTTGAAAAGCCCTTAATGTCTTCTTTTCATGCTGTTTACAGCATTAGCGGTGCGGCGGGAGCTGGTTTGAGTGTGGTAGCAACGCGGTTAGATATGTCGTTGACGACACATTTTGGTCTTGTTGCAGCTATCAGTTTAGCAGCCATTGGTTGGGCGGGTTTGATACGGGTTCGATACCCCATCTCCAAAGGAGTCCTTGAGGGCAGTATTTTACTCAAAACGAAAGAAGGAATTGAACAAGAAGCTTCAATTCAAACTACTCCCAAAATCAAAATATTAAAAAGCATATTGCCTATAGCCCTCATCGCTTTTTGCAGCATGGGTTGTGAAAGCGCCTTGTCAAATTGGTCGGCGATATACCTCAGCAAAGTGATGAGCGCAACCGATGCCGATAGCACTTGGGGTTTCGCTGTATTTGCAACGGCTATGACGATTGGTCGGCTCGGAGGCGATTTCTTGACAAGACTTTTTGGACAACGCAAACAACTGATTGTCAGCAGTTTACTAGCTTTAATGGGTTTTTCAATTGCTTTGTTTTCAACAGAAACAGTCATCGTTTTATTAGGCTTTTTCACCGTTGGTTTGGGCTTGGCAACGATTGTACCGACTGCTTTTTCTATGGCTGGACATACTGAGGGGGTCGCCGAAGGGGTCGCTGTTTCGATCGTTTCGTTGTTTGGTTATGCCAGCTTTTTCATTTTACCGCCGACTTTGGGCTACTTGTCCGATGCATTTGGGATGCAGATGGTTTTAATCATTCCCTTGGGGTTAGTGGTTTTGATGAGTATTTTGGTACAAGGATTTCGATTTAAGGTTTAATATTTTTTTTGATAATAATACCAAACCGTTTTTAGGCAGGTATAATGCAACAAATATAACTGGAATTAACACCTCAAGATATATCGCCTAAATAAAGTCTTTTCAAAGC
>JAYTUR010000939.1:0-14030 GCA_043744475.1 Saprospiraceae bacterium
TTTGACAGAAAAATTGGAAATTTTTCTGTCAAAAATAAGCTCAACCCTTAAACAACCATTCAAAAGGCGATTTTTGAGCGCAGCGAAAAAGAGCCAGTAATATCTCCGAACTCACGTTAAACTATTTTGTAAGCCATAAATCGGCATTGATGTCGTCGTTTGCGCCGCCGAATTGATTGGTCAAAGCGGCTTTCCAATTGTCGGTGTTATTGGTGCGTTCGCTGGTTGGGTACTGCCAGCGTTTCGGAATTTTTTGTCCGTTTGTATTGCCTGCCCCGACGCGGAATGTTGGCACGCCTGTCCGACGTTGGTTGTAAAACGCTTCCCAACCTGATTGTTGGAAGAATGCCAAATACTTCTGGGTCAAAATTTGGGTCAAACCAGTCGCATTGTTACCTGCATATTTTACTGCTGTTTGGGCATAGTAAGTTGCTGCACTGTAATTGAACGAATAACTGGTGTAAGTGCCAAGAACATTGCCTTTTTTGATAAAATAACCTGTGTTTTTGCCATCGGTAACACCGTAAAAAGCAATAGAAGCGTCAATACCTTTCTTATAAAAATCTTCTGCCGTACCCGTCGCCCAACCACGATTGATGCCTTCGGCGATGTTGAAACACTGTTCAGCATAGCCGATGAGCGCGTATGTTTCAGCCGTGTAGCTGTTGTAATAGCGGTAACGATTGACAAAAGAATACAAATCAAAATTCACTTTTGTGGACATATCCGCCAAACTTTCGCCTGAATTTGCGCCGATGTAAGCCTCAAAATCGCTTGGTGTAAAACCTTTACGCAACAACGAATCGGCTGGTTCGGCGGTGACAAAAACGCGCGGGTCTTTGATGTCGGTTAAGGTTTTAATGTACGTTTCAGCCATATTCCAACGGGTGGCATTGAAACCGAAATTGTCGGGACTCGTCGGGTATTTGTTGTAAACGGTGTTGAAAACAAAGGCTAAATTGTCGCTTTGGCTTGTAAAAATTGGATTTTTAGTTACATCGCCGACAATCGCAGCGAATTTCGCTTTGATACTCAAGTCCGTATCCGCTTCTTTTTTGCTCAACGCGATGAGCGTCCGCAAGCGAAAACTATTGACGGCTTTTTGCCATTTTTTCAAATCATTTTTGTAGTAAATGTCACCTGCAAGCGTTTTGTCGCCTTTTTCAGAAAGCGTTTGCAATTCGCTGTTCGCTTCTTCGAGCCATTTGAGTGACTGAATGTAAATCGCTTTTTGGGTGTCATATTTCGGTTTGAAAATATTTTTGTCGGCACTCAACGCCTCCGTCATCGGCAAGTCGCCGACACGCTCGGTCATTTTGATGAAAAAGAAAGCGCGGAAAAATTTACCCATTGTGGCATAAGGATTGAGTTTCGCATCCGCACCGTTTTTGACGGCTTCGGCTTCCATTTTCGTCACGTCGTTGAGTGTACCGAAGTTCAAACCCGATGTTGACCAGTTGTAGTTTTGGTTGCCATAATATTCGTAGTTGAGACACCACATTTGGGCATATTTGCTGGGGTCGCCCCAAGGACCTTCGGTTACGCTGTACATATCGGCGCACACTTTGGTGAAAATCAACGAAGCCGTTGCCGATGTTGGTGCGTTTGGATTGACGGATAATTCGTCGAATTTTTGGCAGCTTGTGATTGTTAAAGTGACCAAAGCTGTTATGATGATATTTCTGAATTTCATTTTTTTTTGATTAAAATTGATAAAAAATACTGAGGGGGTAACAACTTTTGGAAAGTTTGAAACTTTTCAAAAGTTGTCACCCCTTCATCCTCAAACCTTTAAAACGTCACATTCAAATTCACACCAAAGCGGCGCAAAGTCGGCGTTTGCAAATCCGAACGACCACCTTGACCGTAGTTGCCACTTGCTATGCCAACAAATTGCTCAACATCCACGTCTTTTCTTGCTGCCCAATACAACAAATTGCGACCTGTGAGTGACACAACGACTTTTTGTAAACCTACCTTTTTGACCAAATCAGTCGGTAATTGATAAGCAACGACGACCTCACGGAGTTTGCCGAATGTACGGCTTATCAAAGTGGATTCTGCCGTACCGTAGTAACGCGCAATCCAGTCTTGGAGGAATTGCTTGGTTGTGTTCGGTGCGAATTGCAATTCTGAAAGGTTTGAGATTTTACCAAGCGCATCGTATTTCAAAGAACCGCCGGTGCTTATAACAACGCCGTCACCAATGTATGATTTGACATTAATCGCGTCATTTTGACGGGCTTCGAGCATCGGGCTTTCGCCTGTCAAGAAATGGCGACCACCTTGGTAGGTTTTCTGTTCAACATAATCCGCAATAACGCCCCCGACGCGACCATCGAATTGGAACGACACCGATAAACCTTTGTAAGACAATGTGTTAATTGCCGACCATTCCCAATCTGGATTTGTGTAACCTAAGATTTGTGCCTGTGGCAAACGCAAAGCCAAGCCGTCTGAGCCGTAGATGACTCTGCCGTCGCCTGTGCGTGCAAAGGCAGAAGTGGCATAATAATCGGTGCGGTCGCCAATTTTCAAGAAGCTGTTGACCTGTGTGATAGTTGGGTCGGCAGGGTAAATCGCTTTCAAAGTTTCTTTGTATTTTGACCAATTGAGCGCGACATTCCAGTTCAAACCGTCTCGTTTCTCTAAAACACGGGCATTAATTGCCAATTCTACACCTTTCCGCAAAGTAGTGATACCGTTTGTGCGGAAGGTTTTTGCGCCCGAAGTTTCCGACAACGTGAGGTCAAAGATGCCAGGTCCGTTTGTCAGATTGAAGGCTGTCGCGTCAAAAGCCAAGCGATTTTTCAAAAACTTAACTTCTACGCCGCCTTCATAAGACGTATTTCGGGCAGGTTTCAGATTTGGGTCAAGAACGACTGAGGGGGCTGTTGCCGCCGTCGTGTTGTTGTAAGGACGGACAATAGAATAAGTCGGCACTAAGTAGCTTGGACCACCATAAGGCGTTTGATAGTTGCCGCCATAACCCAAAACACCGCCAATTGTACCCAATGTTTCTTGTGTCAACGAGCCACCAACATTGGCATAAGAGCCGCGCAATTTCAAATAAGAAATAGGTCCCAAATCGAACATTTCAGACGGCACAACGCTCGCCGATACTGAGGGGTAGAAGAACGTATTGTTGGCAGGTAACAAAGCCGAACTTTTGTCCACACGACCTGTTGCGTTCAAAAAGACCCACGTTTTGTACGACAAATCCACGTTGGTATAGGCAGAATTGACCGCCATTGGTGCTTTGAAATTGAAGGTTTGAACAGGATTCAAAGAATTGTTGAAGTTGTAAACGCCCGGAACTGCAAGATAATCGGTTGTTGTGAAACTATTGTTGTAGAGTAAATTGCGCGTGTTTGCACCCAAAGCCACGCCCAATTTGATGTCCGAAGTCAAACGTCCGGTGTAGCTCAACAAGGCATCGGTGTTGTTTTCAAACAGATTACGCTTGTCTTCGCGGTAGTCGCCTTTTTGTTGTTCACGTCCGTAAGTTGTGCCAGAATAGGGCATTTTTTCGGTTCGCAACAAGTCATACGTCGTAATTTGTGAACGCACCATGAAATTTAAATTTGGCGAAATATCGTATTTCAAAGCCGCATAACCGTAAATATCGTTTTTGTAATGCCCCCGCAACCACTCATAAGCCTGAAAATACGGGTTGTTGTAACGATAGTATTCCGCATAATTTTGCTGAATGCCTTCTTTACCTTTTTGCCAATACGAGCCGCCCGTTTTAGGATTAAAATCCCGAACATCCCAGTCTGAGCCGCCCCAAATTGTCATGTTGTAAAGCAACGAATTGGGTCCATAAGTTACATCGGGAATGTTGTTGGTGTATTGCCGACTGAAATTGATGCTTGATTCAAATTTGAGTTTGTCGGAAAACTTATAACCGCTCGAAAAATTAACATTCGCTGTATTCAAATCCGTATTTGGCACAATGCCTTGTTGGTAAGCATAAGAGCCAGAAATGCGGTAATCAAATTTGTCCGAACTACCCGCAATTGCAATATTGGTGTTTGACAAAAAGCCAGGGCGCAAAAAGTGTTTCAAATTGTCCGTTCCACGCGCCGTCCACGGTGTTCCTGCTCGTTTGCCCGTTGCAGGGTCAACGGGGCTGTCGTACTGCGGGATAAGTTGCCCTTTAAATTCTGGTCCCCAAATATCGTAGTCAGTATCGTTCAAACCGCCGCCGCGACCATCCACGAAACCGTATTTGCCGTGGTCGCCCGGCCCAAATTTGTCTTGAACATGTGGCGAAGTCAAAAAACTGTTTTCGACCATATTTGACGAACTCAGTTCAATCGAAAAACCGCGTTTGTCCTTTGTGCCGCGTTTGAGAGTGATTTGAATTGCGCCGTCTTTGCCTCGTTGTCCGTAAAGAGCCGCCGCGTTTGGTCCTTTCAACACCGTAATTGTTTCGATGTCGTCGGGACTAATATTCCAGGTATCCGAGTTAATCGGCACACCGTCAACAACATATAAAGGACGCGCCCCCCTAAGTAAAACGTTAGCTTGACCCAACAATTCAGCCGATGCGCCGACGCGCAAACCCGCAACTTTGCCCGTCAAAGAGTTAACAGGGTTTTGTTCACGCGATTTAATCAAGTCGCTGCCTTGAATTTCTTGGACAGCATAACCCAATGATGTGCGGTTTTTCTTAATGTTCAAAGCAGTCGTCACCACTTCTTGAAGCGTTGACGACTGTTCTTTCATCGCCAAAGTCAACGTCGTTTCGTTGCCGAGCGTCACCTCTTGAGTTTCAAAACCGATGAACGTGACGACCAAAATTTGTGGTGCTTTGGCATCAATCGAGAATTGACCGTCCGCATCCGACACCGTACCTTTTGTGGTGCCTTTGACTACAACCGACACACCGATAAGCGGTTCTTTACCATCAATTGATGTGATTTTACCTTTGATTTGAGCTGTTGCCGTCGAGACAATAAACAGCAAAGCCCACACCAAACTGAGTTTGGAGAGAGATGTAGCAATTTTCATAAATTCGTTTTTTAGTGAAGTTTTATAAAAGTGAAAATATTTATTTCGTCCTGTTCTGGGTGTTTGATTGTGCAAAGGTAGTGGCACGCCGATTGGAAGTTAAGGTTTCTGTGTTTAAGAAATTGTTACGTTTGCGTTATCTCAACATTTATTTTACGTTAGGAGAATGTAAAGTACCGCCAATCGGTGGTACGGCAAGAAAACGTTCAATACGTACACACATATTGATTTTCAAAAATCTCCTCCGCCAAACCAAACGACAAAGTCATACCGCAGCCGCCTAAACCATTGACAATTGTCACGCCTTCTTCGGCCTGAAAAACGAACTCGGTTTGCCCGTGCAGCTTGGGGTAAATGCCGTGCCACCTGTCCGCAATTTTCAAATTGGGTAAGTTGGAAAAAGTGGCTAAATAATTCATAATCAATTCATTGATAGACTCTTTGTCAAAGGGGTCGAGTGACAAACCGTACTCATGTGAGTCGCCGATGATGAGCTGCCCCCACGAGTTTTGAGACAATAAAACGTGAATACCCAACTCTTTATAACGGGGTGATTCTTGGTCGAATCGTTGGATTAACGCCGCGAGGCTATGGCAATGTTTGAACGCATCGTAATGCCTCAGCGTCAAACCACCACACAACATCGCGCCCATTTCAAAATCTTCATCTTGCGACACTGTCGAAAGCATCTGCAACTTACATTTTGTGATGCTCGATTGCTGAAATATTGAGGGGTACAAAGTCTCGAAGTCGGCACCACTACACACGTAAATTTGCTCTGCAACACTAAATTCTTCATCGAAAGTATAGAGGTAAGGAAAATTCATCTCTGAAACGAGCGTCTTGAAATAAAAATCAACCGCGTATTTCTTCTTCAAATAATCTGTCAGCATCTGAATAGCCAACCGTGAATGGACATTGACCTCCGTTTCGCTCCACAGTGCGCCGAGTAAATTGTCGGTTTTTGCAACCCGGCTGAGGCTGCGGGTTTCTTTGGGTGTGACCAGTTGGCATTTGTAACCCGCATTTTTTGTGGTTTGGACAAACTCTTCCAACACTGTCATTTCATCTTCGTGATAAGCCAAATGCAACGAACCTGTTGGGCGCGCCCACATTCCCGTTTTTTGAGAAACAGAAAGCCACGTTTCACGGGTGCGCATGGCACGGTCGAGCAGATGTCCTGTGGGTTGTCCGATAGGCCAAATCATGCCAAAATTGCGAACTGATGCGCCTGCTGCTTGTGGGTGACGCTCAAAGACAGCGACTTTTTTACCGCGTCGTGCAGCAGCATAAGCCATTGCCAAACCGACGATTCCTGCACCGACGATGGCAATATCGTAATCGTATGTTGGTTTCATAAGTTGTTGATTTAAAAAGGAATGTATTTTAAGACCCCTCAGTATTTTTGTTTATTTTTATAAAGCCATTTCTGTGTGACCGCTGCTTTTCAAGATCTCATATTTTGAGAAAAAATAATAAAACGATAAAGAGACGAGGACAAGGCATGCCGTTGACATGACGTAGCCGCCGACGACGAAATATTGTAAGTACGATATATTTTGTCCGCCGAAATTCTTAAAAAATAATGCGCCGATACTGCCCAAATAACCAAATGCATCGGCAAGGTACATCAAGAAACCGACATTGGCGACTTCACGGAATGTGGCTATCATACGTTCAAATATCAGACTTTGGAACAAAATATAACTCAAATACAGACCAACTCCAACCGACAACATCCATACGAAAGGTGATATGTAATTGTTTTCGAACAGATAATTGGATGATAAGACAGTTGCGCCACCCAACATAATGAATAGGTGATTGTACCAAAAAGCCAAAGCATTGTCCTTGATAAAAACCGTCAAACTAACGATGATGAGAACGGCTGCAGCAATGGGCAATTCAGCAGTTGTCAATATTTTTGCATCGTTATAACCCAATGATGCCCATATTTCGACAATAAAATTGTCTCGGAAGTCTCTGAAAGCGGTCAGTATAAAATAGAATAATGTGAGACAAACGATGCCAAACGCATGACGTTTAAAGAGGGCGATGCGTTCGCGTCCAGACATAGGCAGTCGTTTTGAGCGCATTTGCACGTCCGATACTGAAGGGGACGGCAATTGTGCTAGCATCCAAACCGAAAGCATGAGCGGCATGACAAAAATGGTACCCGTAATGAAAGGCATTTGATACTCTGAAAAGTGGTGCACCGTCATCAACCATTTGCCAATAGACTTAACCACACCCGACGACACAATAAAACTCACTGCCAAACCTGCTCCGAGGGCTTCCGTCAAACGCCGCCCTTCAAGAAAAGAAAAAACTAATCCCCAAATCAATCCCAATGGCAACCCATTGAGAAAAAGGCAAAACGGCTTCCACCCCTGCGGAACGACGACAAAAAACAACAAAGCAAGCCAAGCAAAGCCAATAAGTACCAAAATACTGAGGGGTCTTCGGTTTGCCGACATTTCAGAAATGAATTTGATGCCAATGAATTTGGACAACATGTAGCCCAAAACTTGTGCGATGATGAGCGCAATTTTGAAGTCAATGTCCCAAATCTTATCCCCCTCAAAAGTACCCGCGGTAAAGGGCTTGCGAAAAGCATACATACAAAAATAGGTGCTGAACGCTGCTGTGGATGCCCACAAGGTCAAAGCAATATCGTTTTGCAACCAACGGTGTATCTTTTTTTTCATTTCCGAAGTGTCATTAATTTTCGGAAAAATAGGGTCGTTATATTAAGCAAAAGTTAAGGTCAAAAGACTTAACCCAAAAGTAAAGAATGGTTAATTTAAACTTAACTTACAAATTGCCGCGATAAACACAACATTCCTCTAAGTTTGTATCACAAAAGAAGAAGATGATAGAAAAAATAAAACTCGTCGTTTTTGATATGTCGGGCACCACCATCAAAGACCAAAACGAAGTGCTCGATTGCTTCTACATGGCGTTAATAAGTACAGGAATAAAGCGCGACCGCGACTATATCAATACCATGATGGGTTGGTCGAAGATAGAAGTGTTCCGCAAGATTTGGCAAGAAGAATTGGGCGTACAAGCTGATGGGATGGAACAAAAAGCGCGTCAATCCTACGACGTTTTCAGAGAATTACTCGAAAAATACTACGCTTTACACGCCATGCAACCGACAGAGGGCTGCCTCGAAACTTTTGCTTGGCTGCGTGCACAAGGCATAAAAGTGGCTTTGAACACAGGTTTTTACCGTAAAGTTGTGGATATTCTCTTAAAAAAGATGGATTGGCAAGTCGGACGTGATATTGATTTTGTCATTGCCAGCGACGAAGTACCGCGTGGTCGTCCCGAACCCTACATGATTCGAGCAGCGATGCGGCGTTTGGGTATCAAAGATGTTACCAGTATCATCAAAATAGGCGACACACCCGTTGACCTGCAAGAAGGACGCACAGCAGGCTGTCTGACATTTGGCTTGACCAATGGTTCGCATACGCGAGAAGAATTGGAAGGATGTGATAATGATGGTTTGTTCGATTCATTGTTCGATTTTATGGCGTATTTGAAAGCGGAAAAACCAGTAGCTGTTTGAAACAAAGTTGATTTGGGGCAGTTTGAAAAATATATACAAAAAAGGTAAATCTAAATAATGTATTGATTTGAAACACCATAGTAGTACACATATTTGAAAAACTCTGACGCACTGCCACTTCTAAAAAGTATTGAGAAAACAGCTAAATTTTGCGTTAAACCATACAACTCTACCCATTTTTCATCTGAAATAGCGAATCGTATTTAATTCATCATTTTCTCTGTCAAATCAATTTCATGTTCAATCCTCGAAGCATTGGCAAAAGAAAGCGCAAAAAAATGAGGATTCGTAACCATTTCATTGAGAGCCGTTCTTTCAACCAAATGAATGACTTCTTTTAAATTTTTAAGATGATTGCGAAAAAGGGAGAAAAACTCAGCTTTATCAGTTTTTTCAACCTCTGCGTAAGGTTTTGATTTTAATATTGGGACGCTTCGTGGCGTTTTTGAAGTCCTACTCAACTCATTTTTTCAATCAAAAGCTCACCCATCAAAACAATTGGCTCATCATCTCACAGATGACGAGCCAATTGACAAAAAAGATTTTCCTTCGGACACAAAAAATAATGCAGCAAAGTTATGCAGCCCATCGTAAAGCTACAAATTTACCGATGGTGTCATTCGCAGCATTTGGCAGCAAAGAAATCCTTTTGATTTGTTGTACCATTGTTGTACCCAAAATAAAAAAAATAGGTCTAAATAATTGATTATCAATCATTTAGACCCTTGAAATGTGGTCCGTGTAGGATTCGAACCTACGACCCCCTGCTTGTAAGGCAGGTGCTCTAAACCAACTGAGCTAACAGACCCTAATTTTACTAGAAATACTTTGAACTTGTAGAGCGAAGCAACCCTTCCTCAGAAAAGCGGTGCAAATATACAACGATAGAGTTTAGAATGACAAATTTTCTTTTAGATTTTTTATAAAAAAATAAACCGTCTTGAGTTTCAAGATGAAGACTCAAGATAGTCAGGTTATGAATTAAGCCTTAATGAGCTCTTTTTCGACAGTTTTAACCTCAAAAGTCAATTTATCACCTTTGACATCTACTACAATCTTATCGCCTTTTGAGAATTTACTCATCAAAATTTCTTTTGACAATTCATTAATCAGCTCTTTTTGCAAAGTACGACGCAAAGGTCTTGCACCAAATTGCGGGTCGTAACCCTTTTTCGCTAAGAAGTCAAAAGCCGTATCTGATGGATAAACGAACAGTTCTTGTTTTTTCAACATATTATTCAAACCCTTAATCATGATAATCAAAATCGCTTTGATGTCCGATTTACTGAGGGGGTGGAAAACGACCGTTTCATCAATCCGATTCAGGAATTCAGGGCGAAGGTTTTCTTTCAAAATCTCTAAAACTTCTTTTTTAGTTTCTTCAATAATATCTTCTTTTTGACTTTCAGAGACATCTTCCAAACCGTCAAAATTGTCCAAAATCTTATCAGAACCCATATTTGAGGTCATAATAATGAGCGTATTTTTGAAATTGGCAACACGTCCTTTGTTATCCGTCAAACGCCCATCGTCAAGGACTTGAAGCAATATATTAAAAGTGTCAGGATGCGCTTTTTCGATTTCATCTAATAAAATAATTTGATATGGACGGCGGCGCACCGCTTCGGTCAACTGACCGCCTTCATCGTAACCGACATAGCCAGGAGGCGCACCGACTAGGCGTGAAACGGTATGTTTTTCTTGATATTCAGACATATCTATACGTGTCATAGCCGCTTCGTCGTCAAACATGACTTCTGCTAAGGCTTTCGCTAACTCCGTTTTACCGACACCTGTTGGTCCTAAAAAAATAAAAGAACCCATGGGTCTCTTTTCATCTTGTAAACCAGCGCGTGACCGACGAATGGCATCTGAAACGACTTCTATCGCTTCACGTTGACCAATCACACGCTTACCAATTTCGTCTTCCAAATTGAGCAATTTATCTTTTTCAGATTGCAACATTTTGGCAACAGGAATACCCGTCCAACGAGCCACCACATCGGCAATATCATCAGAAGTTACTTCCTCTTTTGTCAATCTGTTTTCAGGTGCTAATTCCTTCAATTGGTCTTCAGCGACCTTTAATATTTTTTCTTCATCTTTTATTTCGCCGTAGCGAATTTTAGCGACAAGCTCAAAATTTGACTCTCTTTCTGCCCTTTGTGCTTTGAGTTCTAACTCTTCCAACTTGCGTTTTGCCGATTGAATCGCTTCTACAATGGCACGTTCCTCGTCCCATTTGCCTCGTACACCGTTGAGTTTTTCCTGTAAATCGGCAATTTGACGGTTCAAAACCTCTAATTTCTTAGGCTCATTCTCCCTTTTGATGGCTTCGCGTTCGATTTCCAATTGGCGCAGCTTTCTGTCCAACTCATCAATTTCTTCAGGAACACTGTCAAGTTCCAAACGCAATTTAGCCGCCGCTTCGTCAATCAAGTCAATCGCTTTATCGGGCAAATGACGGTCAGCAATATACCGATGACTCAACTCTGCCGCAGAGACCAACGCTTCGTCCAAAATTTTGATTTTATGGTAGTTTTCATACCGTTCTTGCACCCCCCTCAGTATAGAGATGGTATCTTCGACGCTCGGCTCATCTACCATAACTGGTTGAAAACGACGGACTAATGCTTTGTCTTTTTCAAAATATTTTTGATATTCATCCAAAGTCGTTGCGCCAATCGTCCGCAATTCACCACGTGACAAAGCTGGTTTTAAGATATTAGCCGCATCCATTGCACCATTGCCGCCACCCGCACCAATCAGTGTATGAATTTCATCAATAAACAAAATAATTTCGCCTTCAGACTCTTCAACTTCTTTGACAACTGCTTTTAGACGTTCTTCAAATTCACCCTTGTACTTTGCACCTGCAATCAAAGAAGCCATATCGAGGCTCATGATTTTTTTTGTTTTCAAACTTTCGGGTATATCGCCACGCACAATGCGGTGGGCAATACCTTCAACAATAGCCGTTTTACCAACTCCTGCTTCGCCAATAATAATCGGGTTGTTTTTTTGACGACGACTTAATATATGCAAAACACGTCGAATCTCTTCATCACGCCCTACAATCGGGTCAAGTTTGCCTGATTCAGCCCGTTCATTGAGGTTGATGGCATATTTTGATAGAGCATTGTACTGGTTTTCTGCGCCCGAATCGGTTACTTTTCGTCCTTTTCTCATGTCTGCAATCGCTTTTCTAAGGTTATCTTCTGTTGCCCCCAATTCGCGAACAGTACGTGCTGTTTTATCGTTGCCTTGCATGATAGCCAACAAAACTATCTCAATGGGAATGTATTCGTCTCCAAATTCCTTCGCCAGTTGCTTTGCCTTGCTCAACACTTTATTGGCTTCGCTTGATAGGTATTGTTTTTCAACACCGCCTTGAATTTTAGGAATAGCGGCTATCAATTTGTCCAATTCTGTTTCTAATGCGGCAGGGCTAACGCCAATTTTCTTTAATAAAATTCCCGCAACGCTTTCATCTTCGACAAGGATACCCCTCAGTAAATGAGCCGTATCCACCATTTGCTGGTTGTTATCGCCTGCGAGTTGTTGGGCTTTCAATATGCTTTCTTGGGCTTTTATCGTGAAATTATCATAAGTCATAGTTGTATAAAATATTGATTGTTATTTATGTAATTATATTTTTTTTCAGAACCACAATTTAAGCGTCAAATTAGAAACCAACGCTTTTTCAAAGAATTATTGACTGATTTATTTCTATTTTACTTAAAAAGAAGGAAATTATGTCAGTTAAGAGACAAAAATGGGCGACAAAAAGTCATGTTATTACCATAATACTTATTCACAAAAAGCCTTGCAAACATACGATTTGCAAGGCTTCACCTACTTATACTGAGGGGGGTATTTTTCATACTACTTTAATTCTTGAAGATTCCAATTCGAAGATATTTGTCATAAAAAAATCTGCAACAGTTATGCACCGCGCAGATTTTTTTTTATTTTATCTTAAAATTTTAGCGAATATTAAGCTTCAACAGCTTCTAAAATACCGATACGTGCAACTAAATCAGCTAAACGCGCTGAATAACCTGATTCATTGTCATACCAACCCAAAACTTTACAAGTATTACCGATTACCAATGTAAGGTCAGAGTCGAAAATACAAGAGTGTTTGTTACCTACGATATCAATTGACACGATTGGGTCTGTTTCATATTGTAAAATACCTTTCAACTCGTTTGCACCTGCTTTTTCAAAAGCCGCATTGATTTGCTCTTTTGTAGCTGCATTTTTCAACACAACAGTAAAGTCAGTAATCGAACCCGTTGGAATCGGCACGCGCATTGAACTACCGTTCAACTTGCCTTTCAAATGTGGCAATACTAAACCAACGGCTTTTGCAGCACCAGTTGAAGTCGGAACGATGCTATAAGCGGCAGCACGCGCCCGGCGTAAATCTTTGTGTGGTGCATCTTGCAAGTTTTGGTCGGCTGTGTAAGCGTGAATTGTTTGCATGAAACCGCTTTCGATACCAAAGTTTTCATCTAAAACTTTTACCATAGGAGCAAGGCAGTTTGTTGTACAAGATGCGTTAGAATAAATATTTGAATCAGCTGTAATTTGGTCGTCGTTTACACCCAAGACAATTGTTTTTACATCACCTGTTGCAGGGGCAGAAATGACAACTTTGCGCGCGCCTGCTACGATATGTGCATTTGCAGTAGTTGAATCTGTAAAACGCCCTGTGGATTCGATGACAACATCAATGCCGAGTTCTTTCCATGGCAATTTTGATGGGTCGCGTTCCGCTAAAGCATGAATTTTTGAACCGTTGACGTGCAAAAAAGCATCATCAGCACTTACTTCACCGTCGAATCTGCCGTGAATGGAGTCATATTTCAAAAGGTGAGCGAGGGTTTTATTGTCTGTCAAGTCGTTAATGGCAACAACTTCAACGGTGTCCATTTTTACGAGATTACGGAATGTGACACGTCCGATACGCCCGAAGCCATTAATGGCAATTTTAATCTTTCCCATGATAGAGTTAGTCTATATTTTGATTTAATAATTAATTTTTGCTCTCAAAAAAGAACTTAGTTTTAATTCTAAACTAAATCTTAGTGTAAAATTACACATAGTTTTCATTTTAAGTTCTTTTCTGCTAAAAAAAAATTAAGAATTCGTCAAAAATTAACAAAATAAGCGGCATTTGCTCATTTAGTAGGCTTAAAAAAGAAACTCAATAAGGCTTGCGAAAAACAAGTCAAATGCCGCTTAATCCAGAGATTAAAAAGCAGTTCTAAAAAAAATGAAAAAAAAGTTTGACAATTCCCTTAAGCCTTTTACCTTTGCATCGCTTTCGACGAAGAAAGAAAATTTGGGCCCGTTCGTCTATCGGTTAGGACTCAAGATTTTCATTCTTGCAAGACGGGTTCGACTCCCGTACGGGCTACGAAAAGGCTGG
>JAYTUR010000940.1:0-3551 GCA_043744475.1 Saprospiraceae bacterium
AGCAATTTGCTAAACTCACGTAGATTGCTTCGTTCCTCGCAATGACAGTGCAAATCAGTCGTATCCGTCAAATCCGTGTGCTATTTTAAATTAAGTTTAATAGAATTCAAGATTGAAACGTAGAAATAAGTCGCTGCTATATTTGATGCTTTGCTTTTATCAATGATTTTTAGTTTTCACCACCCCCTAAGTAAATCGCACATTTTTAACTACCTTTGCGCCCTAAAATGTCAATAAAAATGCATAAATCAGGTTTTGTCAATATCATAGGTCGTCCGAATGTCGGAAAATCAACTTTAATGAATGCGCTTGTCGGTGAACGGATGAGTATTATTACCAATAAACCACAGACTACGCGGCACCGCATTATCGGTATTTTGAGTGGCGACGATTTTCAAGTCGTTTTTTCGGACACACCCGGTTTTGTCCGCAAACCAACGTATAAAATGCACGAAGCGATGAATGCGTTTGTGAAAGAAACGTTTGAAGATGCGGATATTATGCTGTTCGTCACTGAACCGAGCGAGGCGTTTGATGCAGAAGACCCGATTATAGAAAGGCTTAATAAAGTGCCTTATCCGAAGTTTTTAGTCTTGAATAAATCTGACAAATTTGAGCGTGTAGTCATGGATGCTTATGAGGAACAATTGAAGCAATTGGTTGATTTTCAAAAAGTTATCCGTATTTCTGCTTTGAGAAAAGAAAATACTGAGGGGTTGCTTTCCATCGTCAAAGAGGCTTTGCCTGAAGGTCAGGAATATTATCCGAAAGACCAATTGACGGATAGACCTGAACGTTTTTTCTGTGCAGAAATCATCAGAGAAAAGATTTTGTTGAATTATAGAGAGGAAATTCCTTATGCCTGTGAGGTTGTAATTGAAGAATTTAAGGAAACAGAAACCAATAAAGGTGAAAAATTAGCCCGTATCAATGCCACTATTTTTGTCGGTCGCGACAATCAAAAAATGATATTGATTGGTAAAAATGGAGCAGCGATGAAGAAGTTGGGTATGGATGCCCGAAAAGATATGGAAACGTTTTTAGAAAGCAAAGTCTTTTTAGAAATGACGGTCAAAGTGCGTGAAAATTGGCGCGACGATGATAAAATGTTGAAGCACTTTGGTTATAATATGTAGAAAATAAAACCTTGATAATCAAGCAATAAGGAAATTTTAACACTTTTGGAATTGTGTTAAATTACGGTTAAACAGTTGAACGGTCTTATACTTTTCACTAATTTTATAGTCAAATAGAATGAATTTAAAAACTATAAAAAACATGAAAAAATTACTCTTAATAGCTGTTTTATTCATAGGTGCAACGCTGTTTTTTAGCTCTTGTTCGCCTTATTATTATGACCGTCTTTACGATTATTCTTACAGACGTTCTTATCCACCGCCGCCACCACAAGTTTATGTTAGACCTGTTGTGCCGCGTTACTACTTAACGCCGCCGCCTGTTTATCGGTATAAAAGGCATCATAATTATTGGAATTATAGGCGTTATTGATATAAAAAACCTTGTAGGCAATGTGTTCTACAAGGTTTTTTGTCATTTATACTGAGGGGTCTATCCCGGGTCGGCTTCCGAGCCAATCTTATGTCTCAACAGTCCTCTAAACGCATCAATAGCGGTATTGCCTTCATGTACGACTTTATAAACTTCCGTTGAAATCGGCATTTCGATATTGTATTGTTTTGCCAAATCCACAACAACGCTGCACGTTTTGACACCTTCGGCAACCATTGACATGTCGTTGATGATGGCTTCTAACGTCCGTCCTTTGCCCAATTCAACGCCGACAGACCGATTTCTACTGAGGGGGCTGATGCACGTGGCAATCAAGTCACCCATGCCTGCTAAACCAGCAAAAGTGGTCGGTTTACCACCCATTGCGATACCCAAACGGTTCAATTCGGCTAACCCTCGTGTGATAACCGCTGAACGGGTATTGTCGCCCGCACCCATGCCGTCACCCATACCAACGGCAATGGCAATCACATTCTTTAATGCGCCACCGAGTTCGCAGCCGATGACATCGTCATTCGTATAAACGCGGAAAAGACCCGAGCGAAAGACTTTTTGTAAAGCATTGGCGATGGTTACGTCCACCATAGCGATGACGGCAGCAGCGGCTTGTCCTGCCATGATTTCTCTTGCCAAATTCGGTCCTGTTAGTATGCCTGCGGGGTGTCCGGGCATCAGGCTTTCTATAATTTCAGTCATACGCATACGCGTGCCTTGTTCGAGTCCTTTTGTCAAACTGACAATGGGAATCCATGGGCGAATATAGGGCGAAGCTTCTTCTAAAACGTGTCGAAAACTGTGTGATGGTATGCCCATAATGATAACATCGGCATCTTTAACAGCATCTTTAATGGAGGTTGTGGCTTTGAGTGATTCATTTAGGTTGGCACCGGGCAAATATTTCTCGTTGCGATGGTGTTTGTTGATGTCTTCCACTGAATGAGCGTCTCTTGCCCACATAATTGTCGGGCTGTTGCGTGCCGTTAACGAAGCGACTGTTGTGCCCCATGAACCACCACCGAGGAGTCCTATTTTTAGTTTTTTTTCCATGATAATCACTGATTGAGGTGATTTAACTGATTTGATTGATTTTTTCTATTCAATTTGTCCCAATTCTTTTAAAAACAAGGCGCGTACTTCGGCAATATGTTCATCTAAATTGTCTTTTGACCACCCCTCAGTATAAATAGGCGGTAGCACCACAACTTCTATGGCAGTGGGTTTGAAAATGGAAGAACCGCGTGGCATCGCATCATGCGCGTTTTTGATGACAACGGGTACAAGTGGTACGTTGGCTTGCATGGCGATATGAAATGCGCCTTTTTTGAATGGCCCCAATGTGTAATCGTAGCTGCGCGTGCCTTCGGGAAATATGATGATAGATGTGCCGTTTTTCAAACTTTCGACGGCGGGCTTCATGGCTTCTATGGATTTTTCTTTATCTTTTCTATCGAGAAAGATAGTGCCTGATGCTTTCATCATTTGTCCTAAAATAGGGAGCTTTTCCAATTCTTTTTTAGCAATGCCGCGTGCTTTTTTGCGAATCAATTTGGCAGCAATCAATAGGTCGGCACTGCTTTGATGATTGAATATAAAAACACAGGGGCGGTGGTTCAAAAGATGCTCTTCGCCCTTGATGCCCAATTGAATACCCGCAGCAGCAGTACCAAAATCGCCCACACCTGCCATCATGGAGTCAACACCATCATCAAAAGACATATTCAATAAACCTTTTGTGATGCCTTGAAGAAGGGCAGGGACAAAAGCCGTTGCCGCAAGCCCTGTACGTAAGACATTTGTCACTTGCGAAGGTTCGTCGTCATCGAAACGATAGACAGGCCAGTCGTTTTTAAAGGCTAAACCAGAGAGACGGGCATCGGGATTGGTCGGACGTGGATTGCCGACGATTTCAAGTAACGGCAAATCCTCTGCACTATCGGTATAGAAAAAGCTTTTGTTTAAATCCAGATTGAAATCAGCCGATAATTTCTTCGCTGCGTGGGCTTTTCCTTCTCCCCAACAAG
>JAYTUR010000941.1:0-3550 GCA_043744475.1 Saprospiraceae bacterium
TCGCGAATATCATGGACACATGACTGCGCCACGTGACGGTTTCAGGGTCTTCATCAGTCCACGTACAGATAAGTATTATTTTGCAGTTGTTGACAAAGACGATGACGTTTCTCTACGCAGTGAAGGCTATTTGACAGCGCAAGAACGCGATGCCGATTTGGAAGATGTTGTCAAAAACATGGATAATAAAGAACATTTTGAAATAAAAAAAGTCGGTTTAGACCATTATTTCGTTCTTTTGAAAAATGGCGCTGGTCAAGAAATTGCTCGTTCGTGTACTTATAACAGTTTAGCGGCTATCTATGCAGCTTACCCATTCTTAGATCCTGCACATGCTGATGCAGCAATCGGCTTAGGCGCGCCACTTGCAATGGCAGCAGCAGCAGCTACACGTCCTTCAGCACTAGAACCTGAAGTCGTTGCACCTGTTGCAGCCCTTGCTGAAGAAGAAGCGGCAGCTGGTGGTTTCCCTTGGTGGTGGATATTGCTTCCACTTTTAGCATTACTCGCTTGGTGGTTATGGGGAAGCAAAGGTTGTGGGAAAACAGAAGCCGTTGCGCCTGTTATTACAACTGAAGTTAAAGACACTGCAAGAAAAGCTGCACCAATAGCTGTTATTGATTCGCCTAAAGCAGCAGTTGTTGCACCGCCGCCGCCGCCGTCTGCACCAAGTTGCGATTTGAATTGGATATTTTTCGACTTTGACAAATCTAATATTCGTACAGATGCTGCTAAAGAATTAGCTAAAATGGCAACAATTTTAAAAGAGAATAAAGATTATCTCGGTGTATTAAGTGCTCATACTGATGGCAAAGGCTCTGATGCTTATAATGATGCTCTTGCAGGTCGTCGAGCTGAAAATGCAAAAGCAGCACTCGTCAAATTAGGCATTGCGGCCAACCGTTTATCAATAGATAAAGGAGGCAAAAATGCACCCGTTGCTAAAAATACAGATGATGATAATGGACGGCATTTCAATAGACGTGTCGAATTGTACATACGTGATAAGGCAGGTAAGAACATTTGTCAGTCTATTGCTCCAGCCATTCCGTCTGACTTAAAAGCACAGTAATCAAACGAAACAAAGGCATAAAGAACCTTTGAAAATAAAAAACGGTAGCCGTAGAGATGCGTGCTACCGTTTTGTTATTGATGAGATAATGAATTATCATTCTCTACTATTTCTTCTCTTTTCCCAAAAAATAGTTCAAGCTAAAGGCAGGAGTCAAGCCTAAGTAAGGATGATTATTCAATGCTAAATCTGCTGTAAAATGCGCATTAAAAACGTATCCAAAGCCAAAGCTAAAAACTGATGGTGCTGTTCGGAAGCCACAACGCAGTGTCAATGACTCAACTGCTTTGTATGCTAATCCAAATTTATAAGAGGCAGGAAAATTTATATCTTTTTCTGTTTCAAGGCAAACCAACACTTTGGTGTTTAGCAAATAGTTCAAACCCAGTCGAAATACTGAGGGGGTACGTTCTACTTCATTTAGCCTTACTGAAAGTGGATTGAAAATATATGCAGACAAAACTAAATCCTTGATAATCAACGTATTGCAACCTATTTCAAAAGTCAATAAATTGGTTGAACCATATTCATCTATTTTCAAGCGCATATAA
Source organism: Saprospiraceae bacterium (assembly GCA_043744475.1). GTDB lineage: Bacteria > Bacteroidota > Bacteroidia > Chitinophagales > Saprospiraceae > JAAFJT01. The sequence goes on from JAYTUR010000941.1 coordinate 1,624, forward strand.
TCGAGTTGAACACCTATATTGAACTTTGAGGATAATTGGCGTGCATATGCCATCGCTAGCTTGCTTTCTCGATAACTATCAAACGAATAATTTTGAAAACTAAAACCAAATACACCTGATGAGATTGGAAGGATAAATGCCATGCCGATGGGTTTCAAATCCTTGAGACCAAATTTTATTTCGGAAGCGAGTAATATACTAGACCTTGTGACACCTACAAGCCCTGCTGGATTATGAAATATTGCTTGCTCATTTTGAAAACCAACACTTGCTCCGCCCAAGCTCATACTTTGAGCTCCTGTGACCATTTGGTAGCCAATTTGTCCATTCAATCTTATCTGTAAGTTATTTAAAATCAATAAAATACATACACATTTGGGTAATAAAAGTCGTTTCATATTGAGGTGTTTGTTTGTTGTATGAATGAATCATTTTTGAATCAAAAATAAAAAAAAAGCAGCTAACTGATGACATCAGATAGCTGCTTTTTTTAAAATTATCAAAAACAACACTACATCGGTTCTGCTATTTTACCCCAAAGACTTGAAGGATATGCACCAATGGTTGTCAAAGCCCAAAAAGCGTTTTGAACAGTTTGTTTGTCTTCTTGGTAAGTCACACCGTACCATTGGTCGCGTGTAGTCATCACCGTAAAGTCAACTTTGCCATTTTCAATCAACGTATTTGCGATTGTTGGAATATAGAACTCCGCAGTCGGATTATGCGCATTGTCCTTGACAAACTGAACAAACATCTTACGTGTTTCTTCAAATACAGAGGGGTGATAACCCCAAAAATTCATTGAAACAATCGTGTCATCAGCTAAATGTGTCTTTTTATCATCTTCAAAATAATAAATATTCTTGTCTTCTTCGCTGATAATTTTTGTACGCTCAACAACGCCAGTCAAATAACTTTTTTCATTGGTTGAACAGACACCACGGCTAACAGAGCCGTTTTCAGAAAGCGTATTCTTTAGCCAATAACCGACCATACCCATGTGCCGTGGCGAACAGCGTTGACTTAAAAATTCAGCCATTTTTTGGAAAGCTGTAAAGCCATAAAAGTCATCAGCATTGATAACAAGAAAAGGCTCATTGATTTTATCTCTTGCAACAAGCATCGCATGACCCGTACCCCAAGGTTTTTTACGTTCAGGGAAAGAATCTATACCGTCAATAGGCGTATCTAATTCCTGAAAGGCATATTCAACCTTAATTAAGTCGTCGAATTTTCCGCCAAACTTCTCTTTAAAATCCAGTTCAATACTTTTTCTGATGACAATGACGACTTTACCAAAGCCTGCACGAATAGCATCATATATAGAATATTCAATAATGGCTTCGCCAGAAGGGCCAACAGGATCTGCTTGTTTCAAGCCACCATAACGGCTTCCAATACCAGCAGCAAGAATCAATAATGTGGGCTTCATATAGATATAAGATTAAATTATTTATGAAAAGGGTTCGTTTCCAGTGATTTAGAGTTATGTGTTATATTTCGAATGCAAGGTAAGGCAGAAGTTTGACATGTTAATGACATCACAATATTATTGATGAAAATTTTTATTGTTGTACTCATAAATTCGTTTCGAGTCATTGCTTTTTATTTTTTTCATTTTCCAAAATTATCGTTTTCATTTTATAAATTTGCACCATGAAAATATTTTTCATTTTCTCTTTGGAAACAAAAAAAAGTCAAATAATGACTTTTGTACATTTTTGAAAGGAATATGTTTCTTTTTTCTTGTTTTTAATACCAAAATTCAAGTTAATGGATTTTTAATACATATTCTATTTATTTTGGTTTAGGTTAAATTTGCATAATTTGGGTTGAGCCTCGGACAGAGTTCGGGGCTTATTTTTAATAAAAAAAACGACCTTGTGAAGAAAATGACTTCGCAAGGTCGTCTTTTTTTATACAGTTT
>JAYTUR010000942.1:0-3535 GCA_043744475.1 Saprospiraceae bacterium
GTTGTTGGACAAGAAGAGGATGAAAAATATTTCAATGGCTATCATTCGTTTGGAACACAATACCATGACACCGTTACTTTGAATTTCAAACACGCACAACTATTTGATTCACAATATTTTAACTGCATTTATTTCTATAAAAACGAACCAACAGGTTACCCGTTTTCATATATTGATACCCTTGAATCGGCGGCAGTTTTAGACGATTGCCCCGAAAAATCCTCTTCTATTGCGCCTATTGGTACATTGGATACGAATAAAATCAACTTTTTGAAGGTTGCTTACGGCAAAGGTGCGGTCTTTTTGCACACCACTCCTTTGGCGTTTAGCAATATCGAACTGCTGGATTCTATGCGTGTGCATTATGCCGAAAAAGCCTTGTCACATCTCCAAAATGGCATTATTTATTGGGACACTAAAAGTCGTGTATCTCGCGATGTCATAAACCGCATGAACGGTAGTAATGTCAAATTAGATAGAGAAGGACCTTTGAAATACGTTTTAGCACAGCCGTCACTGCGGTGGGCTTGGTTTCTTTTTTTAGGTTTGGTAGCTGCGTACTTTATTTTTGTTGCCAAAAGAAGACAACGTATTATTCCCATTTTGGAAGAAAAAACGAATACATCGCTTCAATTTATTCAAACAATTGGCTTGATGTATTTCCGTCAAAATGAACAAGTTAGTATCTGTGATATGAAAATGAAGCAATTTCAAACCTTTGTGCGGGAACGCTATAAATTAATGGCGCGGACGATGGATGATGAATTTGTTAAGGCTTTGGCGATGAAATCTGGTATTTCCGATTCAGATGTTCGAGCCATTACTTTGTTTGAAAAACGCATTGCTTACAACGATATTACTGAAGACGTGATGATACAATTTCATCATTCACTCAATCGGTTTTACAAAAATTGTAAATAAAAAAACGAAAGATGAATCAGCAAACAACAGGATTATTTTCTTTGGAAGGAAAAGTCATCGTAGTAACAGGTGGCACGGGTATTTTAGGAACAAGTTTCGTCAATGCCATTATTGACGCGGGTGGTACAGTTGCCATTTTGAATACCAATGCAGACAAAGGTGCGAAGGCAGTTGCGACTATCAACGCAAGGGGCGGTGAAGCCATCGCAATAGCGGGCAGCGTCTTAGACGAAGCAAAAATGACTGCTGCGCGGGATATTATCCTTGAAAAATACGGTAAAATTGACGGTTTGGTTAATGCCGCAGGCGGCAATGTACCCGAAGGCGTTCTGAAACCTGAAAACGATGTCTTCGATATGAACATTGAAGGCATGAAAAAAGCCTTAGACCTCAACCTTTGGGGAACGCTTGTGCCTGTTCAAGTATTCGGACCAATCATTGCAAAAACGGGCAATGGCAGCATTGTCAATATTTCATCGGTCAGTCCTAAAAGAGCGATTACTCGCGTTTTGGGTTACAGCATGGGCAAGGCAGCGATTGATATTTATACAAAATGGTTTGCCTTAGAAATGGCGAATCGCTATGGCGATGCGGTGCGTATGAATTCCATTATGCCCGGTTTTTTCCTAACAGACCAAAATCGTGCGTTGCTAACCAATCCCGACGGTTCGCTCACGTCACGTGGTCAAGCGATTATCAGCCAAACACCGTTCAAACGGTTTGGTCATCCCGAGGAATTGGTCGGTGCCTTGATTTGGCTATTGAGCGATGCCTCGAAATTTGTCACAGGTATGGACATTGGCGTTGATGGTGGGTTTACGATTAATAGTGGGGTTTAGTCGTTTTTACTGAGGGGGTGCTTAGTCAAGGAAAAAAGCAAATGTTGATTGCTATAATCGTAAATCATTAATTACCTAAGTCGGTTGCCACAATTCCCCCTTTATCATTCCCTCTTCATCATTAATTTTTTTCTACCTTTGCAGTCAATTTCTGAAATTAAAAATTAAAAATCTGAAAGCCATGATGTTTTCTATCAATATTTATCTACGTTTCGCGCTCATCGCCTTGTTTTTGGTAGGTGGTACAGCCGCAGCCTTTATTTGGGGATTTTGGTGGGCATTTCCCTTCCTTTTAGCAGGCATCATCTTAATTGTAGGCTATATTTTGTTGGGAACGGTGCAATCGGCAGCGATGATGTTGCAAACAGGCGACTTCATGGCGGCTGACCAACGCTTGAATATGACCTATTTCCCGCAATGGCTTTATACAGCTAATCGGGGGTATTTCTTTTTGTTGAAAGGTACTATTTACAGTCAACAAAAAGATTACGAAACCGCAGAAGCTCATTACTTAAAGGCGCAAAAAATTGGTTTGCCAAGCGATAATGAGAAAGCAATGGTACTTTTGGCACTCACCAATTTCCGTTTGATGAAAAATAACTGGCCCGCAGCCGAAAACTTCTATCGTCAACTCAAAGCCCTCAAAGTGACTGAACCGATGATAAAAGAGCAAATCAAGGAATTTGACCAAGCCATGAAGCAAAAAGGTCAAGTCAAAGCAGCTATGTCGCGTCCTGGCTTCCGCAACACAATGGGGGGTGGCAAACGCCCACAACCGAAAAGCCGTTAATCGGTGTTCGTTAATGGGAATTCGTTACTCGTATATTCATTTACGATTAACGAATTCCGATTAACGATTAACGAAATTCGAATAAAAATGACACCTAAATCTGTCGCTTTCCATACGTTGGGTTGCAAACTCAACTATTCCGAAACATCTTCAATACAAAGGCTTTTTGAGGACAATGGCTACTTTGTCAACGAGTTTGATGCAGGGGCTGATGTGTATGTCATTAATACGTGTAGCGTAACCGATTTTGCAGACCAAAAATGTCGTCAAATCGTGCGGCGCGCATTGCGGCATACCCCTCAGTCATTGGTGGTCATTGTCGGTTGTTATGCCCAATTGAAACCGCAAGAAATCGCAGAAATGCCCGGTGTTGACCTCGTATTAGGTGCAGGAGAGAAGTTTAAAATCCTTGATTATATTGATTCACTCACCAAAGCACAAGGCAAAGGCATGGTGTCGGCGGGTGAAATCAGAGAGGTGAACACCTTTCACAACGCCTTTTCGTTTGGTGACCGCACGCGTTCGTTTTTGAAAGTGCAAGACGGTTGTGACTATAAATGTACGTTTTGCACCATTCCTTTGGCGCGCGGCAAAAGCCGTTCTGATACCGTCGAAAGTGTTGTGGCGAATGCCCAAAAAATCGCCGAGATGGGCGTAAAAGAGATTGTACTGACGGGGGTCAATATTGGTGATTTTGGCAACGGCACAGAGGTTATTGAAGGCACAAAAGTCAAAAAAGAAGCCCTTTTCATTGATTTGATAAAAGAATTGGACAAAGTGGAAGGCATCAACCGCTTCCGCATTTCGAGCATAGAGCCGAATTTGTTGACGAATGAGATCATTGAATTTGTCGCTGATTCTCAACGATTTATGCCCCATTTTCACATTCCTTTGCAATCTGGCAATAACAAGCAGTTGCAACACATGCGGCGACGTTACAAACGCGAATTGTACGCCAGCCGTGTAGAAACCATTAAGTCATTGA
>JAYTUR010000943.1:0-13758 GCA_043744475.1 Saprospiraceae bacterium
CTCGAAGTCGCATTTACATGACATTGACAGGGCGTAATTTATTGAACTCCCCTTCCTTCATAAATGCCTATACGAGCGATTTATCTACTCAAATCAACAATGTTAAGCTACTACCTCGCTATGTTTTGTTGGAAGTGAATTTTAGGTTTTAACAAAATAAGTGAAAACGATTATTTATATTGAGAAGTGATAATCTTAGCCAAATTATTCTCACCTTTTTCTAATTTTAAGTGAATATCCCAAAACGCATCAACAATTTGTGCGCTATTAACATTGTACTCCCACAGTATGAAACTGCCTTTTATGCAAAATGTCATAAAAAGCAGCTATACTCATATTTAATCATAAATATCTTTTCTATGCCGAGGTCAATAATATCAACGCATAGTACATCATCGAAAATATCATAGATAATGCGATAATCTGAGACCCGAATACGATAAGCCTCCCTGCCTTTTAGTTTTTTATATCCCATTGGTCTGGGGTTGTCCGCAAGACTATAAATAGCCTTTTTGATACTCGAATAGTAGGGTTCACTAATATTTTCCAAGGCTTTGATGACTTTTTTAGTTAAGGTGATTTGGTAGGGCATTTAGTTGGCTTTCCTTTTAGCTTCAATCATTTTGAAGGCATCATCAATGGGGACAGAAGGTTCGTTGCTTTTTTTAGCTTCATCATAAAGCCTAATATCTTCCATATCTTCTAATTCCTCCAGAATACTTTTAAACTCCAAAACAGAAATGACAACGGATATTTTATTACCATTACTATCAGTGATGAACTGTGGATGAATGGAAATATTATTAGGAAGAGTAATCATGTTTTAACAGTTTTTGTAGCAGATAATAAGGTTTCTACACATTACAAAGTTGCTATATTTTTTGTAAAAAATCTAAGATTTTATTATTTCCAACAAGCTTAAGCCAATTATCCCCTATTGAAAATATGTAGAGAACAGGTTTTTCCCTTCAAATAAAACTATTTTTGGATGCTTTTTGCTTTTTATACTGAGGGGGTCAATTCCCAAACCTTTTCTCCCGCAACTGTTTCAAAAATCGTTGTAATTCCACTTCATCATGGAACAATACCTCGCGTGGCTTTGAACCTTCATTCGGTCCGACAATGCCCAAATGTTCCAATTGATCCATGATGCGTCCTGCTCGGTTATAGCCTAATTTCAAGCGACGTTGAATCATAGATGTTGAACCATGTTGATTTTGAACGACTAAACGTGCCGCATCTTCAAGCATATCGTCGAGGTCATTGATGTCAACCGCACCGACTTGGTGGTCGACGGCATCGCCACCTGTAAATTCAGGAAGGAAGTAAGGTTGCGGATAGCCTGGTTGTTCATGTATAAAATTAATGACGCGTTCCACCTCTGGCGTATCCACAAAAGCACATTGCAAGCGAATGATATCTGAACCCGCAGTCAACAACATATCACCGCGCCCAATCAATTGGTCAGCACCATTTGTATCCAAAATGGTTCGTGAGTCCACTTTTGACGCCACTTTGAAGGCAACCCTTGCTGGGAAATTGGCTTTGATAACACCTGTGATGATGTTTACTGAGGGGCGTTGGGTCGCAATAATCAAGTGAATGCCCACTGCCCGTGCCAACTGCGCCAAACGACCGATTGGTAATTCAATTTCTTTACCCGCCGTCATAATCAAATCCGCAAATTCATCAATGACTAAGACGATAAATGGTAAAAACTTATGACCTTTTTCTGGATTCAACCTTCGTGCAACGAATTTGTCGTTGTATTCCTTGATGTTCCTCGCTTGTGCTTTTTTCAACAAATCGTAACGCGATTCCATCTCAATGACAAGAGAATTGAGCGTTTTGATGACTTGCGCCGTGTCCGTAATAATCGGTTCAAGTTGGTCAGGCAAGTAAGCGAGAAAATGATTATCAATTTTTCCATAGGGCGACAGCTCTACTTTTTTAGGGTCAATCAAGACCAATTTAAGCTGCGACGGATGTTTTTTATACAAAAGAGAACATAAAATTGTATTGATACCCACCGATTTTCCTTGACCCGTCGCACCCGCAATAAGCAAATGCGGCATTTTCGCCAAATCCACTACAATAGGTTCGTTAGAAATAGACTTGCCCAAAGCAATCGGCAAATCCATATCACTCTTGCGAAAACGCTCACTTGACAACATTTCGCGCAGCGAAACCATCTGTTTATTTTTATTCGGCACTTCAATACCAATCGTACCACGTCCCGGAATCGGTGCGATGATACGAATACCCAAAGCCGCCAAACTTAATGCAATATCGTCTTCTAAATTTTTAATCCTCGAAATCCGCACACCGGGCGCAGGAACGATTTCATAAAGCGTTACAGTCGGTCCTATCGTAGCCCGTATTTTGACAATTTCAATTTTGTAGTTCAACAACGTTTCAATAATTTGGTCTTTGTTGGATTCCAATTCCGAACGGTCAATTTCTACTTTATTGTCTTCATAATTGTCTAAAAGTGGCAAAACAGGGTATTCATAACCCGACAATTCAAGCGTAGGGTCATAAGGGGTTGAGATGTCACCATAAGGTTTTTCACTGAATAATTCACCTTGAACCGGTTTCACAGGCGTTGGTGGCGGCAGTATATCCGCTATCGCGGCTGCGGGTGCAATCGGTTCGATTTCAATTTCCAACTCCGTTTCACCTGCTTTCAAACTCGGCGCACGGGTTGCGGCGTTTTTTGATGTCAAATGAAACGCCCCGTTTTCATCTTCTTCAGTTTCAACTTGTGGGGTTGGTGCTACAACCCCAGGTGACACATCAAGTGCTTCTTCTATTACACTTCGTTCGCCTGCCTTAATTGGGGCAAGTGATACTGAGGGGGTATCTGTTTCTGTTATTTCTGTGGGCATCCGCGTAAAACGGCGAGACGTTTCACGTACATCAAATGTTTTGTTCTTATAACGGTCGTCCCAAAGCGCATAAACTGCTGTTTTCAGTTGTTCGAGGAAGTTTTTAAGGGTTAAACCCTTTAATTCAGGATTGTAAGACCATATAATAAGGAAGGAAATAATCAACACAATAAGTAAAAAAGTGCCAATCGCACCCACAAAGTGCATCAACCACTCGCTAACAGAACGACCAAAATTGCCGCCCCATGGAAAATTTGATTTATAAAAAACAAAACCAAATAAGATTGACAAACCTATCATCCATGCCAACGAATTGCGTAAACGGCTGGCAAAACGTGCCAACGGAATATCGTTAATAATGCCTAAACCATACTGCAAGAAAACATAAATCAAGAAAAATGAAGGCAAACCAAACAACCAAAACATCAAAAAGTGGGACACAATTGCGCCCAAACGACCCAACCAATTCGACACCTCAATGTCTTGAAATATCAAATCGAACTCAAAATGGTTGACTTTATCTTGGTCAATTTGCCATGTAAAAATATAGGAAAAACAAGCAACGAATAGGTACGTTGCAAGAAACAGAAGCAGCACGCCAATCAGTTTCGGGGTGCGCGGGTCATCGCCTAATATATTGGTTTTGGATTTCGCCATGTTGAATTATCTCCTTTTAAAAATTATAGTGTTCGTTGCTTCAATGATTATATGTTTTTTAATAAACCAAAACCACCTGTTAAAAATGGATAGCCAATCACAAAAGTAGCATTTCCAATAGCTTCTTACTAAAAAATGCTTATTTTTTCAATTTTATGTTGAAAAAACTGTACCATTTTGCAAAAGCACAATAGAATAATTGCTGACTTTTTGCACTAAAATATGAGAGGGGCATCGCTACAAAAGCAGCGATACCCCTCAGTATTTTTCATTTCCTTTTATTAGTAAACTGCTTCAACAACGCGCTTTATGGTCTTCACATCACCCATTGTATAGTAATGCAAACAAGGTACACCCGCTGCTTTTAGTTCTTTAGATTGAGCAATACACCATTCGATACCAATTTCACGAACGGCATCATCGTCTTTAGCACTTAGGACTGCACTGACAAAAACATCAGGCAAATTGATGAAAAACAGGCGTGGAATGCCGACCAATTGCGATTTTTTAGTAATCGGTTTCAAACCCGGTACTATCGGCACAGTGATACCTGCTTCCCGACAGGCTTTTACAAATTCAAAATATTTTGAATTATCAAAAAACATTTGTGTTACAATATAATTCGCACCCGCTTCTACTTTTTGCTTCGCAAAATCTAAATCAGTTGCCAAATTAGGTGACTCAAAATGCTTTTCAGGATAACCTGCGATGCCAATACAAAAATTGGTTTTTGTACCCTTTGAAATATCTGGGTCAAGGTATTTTCCATTATTCATATCTCCAATTTGATGCACAAGGTCTAAAGCAAAGGCATGTCCGTCGAGATGTGGTACAAAATGCGATTCGAATTTAGCAGCATCACCCCTCAGTGCGAGTACATTGTTAATGTCCAAAAAATTGAGGTCAATCAAGGCATTTTCTGTTTCTTCCTTAGAAAAACCGCCACATATTAAGTGCGGAACAGCGTCAACACCATAGCGGTGCATGATAGAAGCACAAATGCCAACCGTCCCTGGGCGTTTGCGAATAGCCGTTTTTTCGTAATAGCCACTCGGTCTTTTGCGATAAATAAACTCCTCGCGGTGGTAAGTGACATCAATAAACGGGGGCTTAAACTCCATCAAAGGGTCAAGCGTATTGAAAATAGACTGCATCGAACCGCCTTTAATCGGAGGTAAAACCTCAAAAGAAATCAGCGTTTTACCTTGTGCTGCCTCAAAATAATCCGTAACTTTCATAAAATCTGTTTGATAATGGTTTATGTAAATGACCCGCAAAGCTACAAAATGACTTAGATTGAATCCGAATTTATCTTCATAAGAATAAAATTCTGACAAAAAAGTTTAATTTTAAACAAAATATTTTCAATTATTGATAATTGTTTTAAAATTATTATCAAAAACCATTTAAGCGTGGTTAAATTTGCGCCTTAAAGAATACCGAAAAAGAAAAAAACGACATGATTCAGCGACTGTTAATAAAAAACTACGCCATAATTGAACAACTCGACATCGAGTTTGCAAAAGGATTGACCATCATCACAGGTGAAACGGGCGCAGGTAAGTCCATTTTGCTCGGCGCATTGGGTATGATTTTGGGCAATCGAGCCGATACAAAGGTACTTTATATTGCCTCTGAAAAATGTATTATTGAAGGCTATTTCGACATTTCTGCCTACGATTTACAAGACTTTTTTGATGAAAATGAAATAGATTTTGATAAAAATACCGTCGTCCGTCGGGAGTTGACCCCTTCTGGAAAAACACGTTCCTTTATCAACGATACGCCTGTCAATTTGACGCAACTTCGGGCTTTTTCAGGCAAATTAGTGGATTTACACCAACAGTTTGACACCCTCGATATTCATGATGCAACGTTTCAGTTGCAAATGATTGATGCTTTGGCGGGTAATAAAGCCCCCCTCAGTATGTACCGTGAAAAGTATCGTCTTTTTCAAAGTGATAAAAAACGGCTGGCTCAACTCATTGAAAAAAATGAGCGTTCATCAAGGGAAATAGATTTTTTAAATTTTCAAATTGACGAATTTAATAAAGCAGAACTCATTGAAGGTGAACAAGATACACTTGAAAATAACCAACAGCGTTTGCAAAATGCCGAAACCATCAAACGCAATCTCTCTGCCGCTTTTCAAGCCATTAGTGAAGATGAAAACGCCATTGTTGGACAAATGCGCGCCGTTAGTTCAAGCATCAGTCAAGTTAAAAAATACACCCCCTCAGTATCGAAGCTCTATGACCGCATCGAAAGTCTATTATTTGAACTCGAAGACATCGGCGGTGAATTAGAAACCATCGCTGAACAAACGGAATACGATCCTGAACGCATCATTGAGATTCAAACACGCCTTGATGTGATTTATAAATTGCAAAAGAAACACGGCGTTGCCACTGTCGAACAACTTTTGGCGATTCAAGACGATTTACAAAACCAACTGAACGCTTTTGGTGACCTATCAGAAGAAATTGAAAATTTGCAAAAAGACATCGAACAGCAAGCAGGTATTTTGAAAAAATTAGCGGGCGAATTGTCCGCAAAACGCAAATTTGTCATTCCTCAATTTGAACAACAAGTAGAAGCCATGCTCCATCAATTGAGCATGGAAAATGCAAGACTTAAAGTACAAACGATTGATTTAGAAGATTTTACACCGACGGGTTCTGACGACATTCAGTTCCTTTTTGCGGCCAATAGAGGCTCGCGGATGATGCCGATTAAAGACGTAGCTTCAGGTGGTGAATTGAGCCGCTTGGCATTGTGTACGAAATCCCTAGTCGCTTCAGCGATACCTTTACCGACCTTAATTTTTGATGAAATTGACTCAGGTGTCTCAGGTGATGTCGCTTTGAAAATGGGTAATATCCTGCAAAAACTATCATCGCACCATCAAGTTGTCGTCATCACGCATTCGCCACAAGTCGCTGCCAAAGCGGAAAAGCATTACTTTGTGTATAAAACCCATAAAGAAGACCGAACAATCACAGATGTGCGCCCCCTCAGTAAAGACGAGCGCATCAAGGCGATTGCGGTTATGTTAAGCCAAAATCCACCTTCAACATCAGCTTTAGCAAATGCAAAAGAGCTATTGACTGCTGTTTAAGTTTGATGACTCTTTATTGACGATAACATAATGTGGGTAAGGAATTTCGACCCCCTCAGTATCGAAGCGTTTTTTGATACTTTCATTCAAATCCGTACTCATTTCAAAGGCAACAGCATTGCTACTTGCCCACGCAGCCCCCCTCAATATCATTGCGTAATCAGTAAAACGCGTCAACCTGACTTCAACAATGGGCTTTCCATTTTTGATATCCTCTTGTGTTCTGAAGTCTTTAAATTTGGGATGTTGCTCAATTTCTTCAGCTATGATGCGTTTGGCTTTGTCAATATCCGTATTCATAGCCACACCAAACTCGATGTATTTACAAATTTTACCATCACTATAATCTGAATTAACAATCACTTCCGTTGCAATAACGGAGTTTGGAATGATAATACGCCTGTTTTCAATATCTCTGATAACCGTATGCCGCATCGTTATATCTTCAACAACACCCACATATATCTCCTTGACTCTCAACCTATCATTCACTCTAAACGGCTTAAAAATAACAAGGAAAATGCCTGAAATAATATTACTAAACGCTTGTTGCGATGCAAAACCGATAGCCACTGCAAAAATACCTGCACCTGCCAACAATGAGCCTGCAACTGACCTCAGTGGCGGATATTCTCTTATCGCTAACATAATGCCGACACTATATATAATGCCTCGCAGTGCGTTTGCTAAAAATTTATAGTTCGTCGGGTCACTATTTATGTCCTGACTGTTGATTCGAATAAAACGATTCACAGCACGTCGGCTCAACCATTCGACAAGTAGTGTTAGGAGGAGTACGAGTATAAAAACACCTAAGTCTTCGTATCGTTCTGGAAGAAATTGCTTGATAATATCCATTTTTATTAAATTTATAAAAAAAGTATGTCTAAAATAACAAAATATACTTACTGAAAAATAGGTAAAAAACACTGCCTCAAAAAAAGCAATGAAATTATTATTTATTGATTATTAATTATTTATGAAATAAAATATTTTAACAATTATAAAAAATAAGTGTCACAAATATCAAAAAATAAATAAATCGTAAGGCATAAACGGCATTATTTTAGTCTATAACACACATTTAATCATTAAAAACATAGGGTATGTCTCATTTAGAAAAAAACTATTCCGTTGCTTTTATTTGCTTTATCGTTGCTGTTTCTACGGTCAACGCACAATCTTCATCTGTAAAAGTAAACAATGCTTACCCTCAATCCAAAAGTGATGTGCCAACTTCTATTGACCGCCAATTTCGACGCGATGCAGCTCGACTTGCGCTTCGGCTCGATTCTGAAAAAGATGATGTCCGTTATCTACCTGTTGGCATCAATCGTGAAAACTTAATGGGTTTGTACCGTGCTTTGTGCAATATTTATGTGCAAGACGAAACGGGTAAATCTATTGCACGCTGTAATATCCATACATTTCCGAATCCGTCTATTGACCACCTTATCATCATTTATCGGCGCAATGTAGATTGGGCAGCCCCCCTCAGTAAAGGTATCACTGAAACCACAAATCGCGACCTCAATAAGTTACTTGACCAATTCGACCTCGCTATTGAACGTCATGTACAGTGGAATGATTCGCAAGATGCCATTACGCTGCGCTCAAAAGAACCGCTGAATATGGCTGCCATTTCTGAACGTTTCCGCGATATTCCTGGTGTCATGCAAGTTGACTTGGGGCAAGCCAAATTTAGTGGCAACGACATTCGTGCAAAGCGCATTGGTGGCGGTTGGGAAATCGAGTTTGTTCTCGCAATAGGTGTGAATCAACAACATTCTTGGAAATTTAAAGCTTTGGATAACAACCAAGTATCACTCCTTAAAGAATCCGGTAATCCAATGCCTTCTTGGATGAAATGTAATGTTGATGAAAAAACGATGATAGCAAAATATTAGAAACTGTTTTAAAACTAAAAACATACAATTACTCACTGTTTTTTGCTTCGCAAAAAACAGTGAGAAGTAGGTTTTAAAACAGTTTCTTAGATATTGTTGTATGGTTTTTCGGATGAACCATACAACAATATCTTACTCCTTGTTTTTAGAATCTATAAAAATCGTTACAGGTCCATCGTTCAACAAAGCGACTTTCATATCTGCACCAAATATGCCTGTTAGCACCTTTAATTGAGATATTTTCTCCAATTCTGCTACAAACTGCTCATACATCGGAACAGCAAAATCTGGTTTTGCAGCCCGTATGAATGACGGACGATTGCCCTTTTTCGTCGAAGCATGTAGCGTAAATTGACTGACAACCAACATTTCCCCTTGAATATCAAGCACGGAACGGTTCATCAGCCCATTTTCATCGCCAAAAATGCGTAAATTAACAATCTTTGCCGCCAACCATTTTACATCTTCCACCGTATCCGCTTCTTCTACGCCGACGAGAATCAGTAACCCCTCAGTAATCGCAGATTTTATGTGCGCATCAATCGTTACCGATGCTTTTTTAACCCTTTGAATAACAACACGCATAAATATTTTTTTTAGAATAATGTCAAATCCTCAGGCACAGCTTCGTGCAAATCCGCTGAATCATATTTCACCGAATTAACCTTTTCAGAAACGCGATACATCTGCAACAACCCATCAGGCGGCGTTTGACACATATATAATAACGCTGCTTCGGAGGTTTCATTTGCAAGCCACGCAGACCGCTCCGCTTCTGTTCTTAAAATAACAGGCATTCGAGTGTGAATTTGCTTCATTTCAGCGTTTGGCTCGGTGGTGATGATAGCAAAAGTTTTCAACATGGTTTTCCACGCACTGTGGATACCTGCAAAAAACAGCAAATCCTCATCGTTTTTCAGGATACGAAAAGGCTTTTTAACGCCGCCCATGTTGCGCCATTCATAAAAACTATCAGCAGGTACAAGACAACGATGGTGTAAAAACGACTCACGGAACGACGGTTTTTCCAAAAGCGTTTCCATTCGAGCATTTATCAACGCTCCGTTGGGTTTACCTTCCTTAGACCAACTCGGCACTAAACCCCAAAACATTGTTTGTAAATTGTTAGGTTCATCATTGGTTATAACGTAGGCTTGTTGCGTCGGTGCAATATTGAAACTTGTTCGCAAATCACCCTCGATTTTTACTTTTGGCAAAGCTTTTTTGATTTTAGGCTTGTCCGTTACGAATGAAAAACGTCCACACATGATTTTGTTTTTAATTTTAAAAAGTAAAACAAAAAGAGAGCTATTGATTATCAAGCAATTAACATTAATCCACAGCTTATCAAAACAAAAATATGCAATAACACACCAAACAAAAAGATTTAACCTAATTAAAGACTTATACACAGTATATTTTTTAATACTTTATAAAATGCTAACAATAAATATTTTACATAAAAATCTTTTACACCAACCTTGTGTGTAATTATGTGTATTACATACCTACTTGTGAACAGCTATCAACACCCCTCAGTACCGCTCTCATAAAAACGTGGACAACTGCACAGTTGTGCGTAACAACGTGGACAAAGTTAACGCTCTCCTAACATTTAGCAAGCCTGTGGAGAAAAATCAACGCTAACAGTTACTTACACACATAAAATGTGGACAAGTTGGTAACTCATTGGTTTTTAAATTAAAGCCTGTGAGTATGATATGTTAACATCCTATATAGTTCCCCACAAGCTCTGTGGGTGGAACTATTTATTCCACGTTTGTACACTAATCCACACCCTTAATAATAGGGTTTAATTTTCCAAATTTTTAAAAATTAGTTTATTATGTAATATTAAAAAAAGGAAAAAAAGAGAAAAACAAATTGATGTGTTTCCTAAAAAGGGTTTTTAAAATGAAGAACTATCAGGTAAGTAATGTCAAAGCAAAGGCTATCCAGATATTTTTTCATACAAAAATTGTAACTACAAGTAAAAGATGCCGTTAACATATCTTTGAGTCCAATATTTCTATACATTTGCAACAACAACTATCCTATTTATTAAACTCATAATCCGAAGCATGAAAAATTACTATACAGATAATTTGTATTATACAACGACGGCTTTTTCTCGTGAAATTTCATCTATTGCTGAAACAGCTTTTATGGACTTAGGTTTGACACCTTCTGATGCTTACCTCATTATGGTTGTCAACGAAAAACCCAATGTTCAACCAACCGAAATCAGCGAAAGGATTCTCCTCGCGCCTTCAACAATTACGCGGATGATTGAAAAATTGGAAAAACGGAGCATTGTTACGCGTACACAAGAAGGTAAATACACTTACGTGGCTGTAACGATAAAAGGTAAAGACCTTTACACTAATATCCTTGCAACATGGGACGAAATCAATGCAACTTTTACGCGTAAACTGGATGATGATACTGTTCAGGTACTTGTACAAAACACAAGCGAGGCAGCAGCAAAGTTGAAGTAGTAACGGCATTCTATTATTTACAAACAAAGACGATAAGGCTCTATTAAGAGTCTTATCGTCTTTGTTTGTAATAGTTTATAAATTAAATTTATTGTTTATTCAGCTGCCAATTATAATCTAAATAACTGATGTCTGCGTTTTTATCTATTTTCGTCTTAGAAAATTTATTGATAAAGGCAATTACTGAGGGGTTACTTTTCTTGAAATCACCTGCGAACCACGTAAAGATTTTAGATAATTCAGCTTTTTTTGCCGACGTGATTTTATTACGCGTTGGGTCATTGATAAAATTACTCATCACTAAATCCAATTGAGCATCGAGTTTTTCAGCCGTAAAAGCCTCATTTAGCAATTTTGGACACGACCTTGAAGCACAGTTTACTGCTGCATGAATGCGTGGGTCATTGTATTTCGGACGTAAAATACCATGCTCGATATTGTTCAAATTATACGTTTTGCCTTCAATTTTTATAAAATCAATGGACCATGTATCACTCACAAGGGGAACACCTTTTTTAATGTCTTTGATGCTTTCCAAAGGGTAATGATCGCATATCAGTTTGATTGTGAACGCATTATAAGCATTTATCCAATATGCTTTTTGTTCATTCTTATTCCAATTTTTATCATTAGGATAACCTTTTGACAATAAGTTTAAATATGAATTTAACAAAACACTGTCGCGAATAAAACCTTTATAATCCACCCACCCCTCAGTATTGACGTGTTTTCGCAATAGGCTGTCAAATGCAGCATGACTAATGGGTTTTGAGGAAGAATCGCGATTTTTTACACCCAAACAAGCCGAAAGGCTTATAATCAGAAAACTAAGCAGGACGATTTTTAATTTTGTCATTTTTTAAATTGAATTGATTATTAAGATTTTACTTTTATCTCAATATACGATAATTCTATCACGAAAATATCACGTTTATTTTTTTTTATGAAAAAAATAAAAATCATTGTTAAAAACACCAATTTTACCCATAGCTAACAATCAAATTCAATCAAAATGAGAAATGACTTTAAAGTTTTTGCAGTCCTTGCCGTCGGTCTGACGGCTCTTATTGGCTATTTTTGGCACTCTCTCTGGTGGGCATTTATTGTTATTGTGCCGCTTGTCGCTTTGGGCATCTACGATATGTATCAAACCCAACATGCCATTATGCGGACTTTTCCACTCGTCGGACGTGGACGTTATTGGATGGAATGGTTGCGTCCTAAGATTTATCAATACTTTGTCGAGTCTGACATAGATGGTCGCCCATTCAACCGCACAGAGCGCAGCATTGTTTATCAACGTGCCAAAAAAGACGTGGATACGACCCCATTTGGCACCCAACTCGATGTCTATGAAGAGGGCTATGAATGGATGAATCACTCCATAGCTGCCCGTGATTTCAGCGAATTGAATCAAGACCCGCGCGTCTTGATTGGCGGACCTGACTGCAAACAGCCTTATTCTGCAAGCGTTTTCAACGTTTCTGCTATGTCTTTTGGCTCTTTGAGCACCAATGCCGTGTTAGCCCTGAATGCGGGTGCTAAAATCGGCAATTTCGCCCACAACACAGGCGAAGGCGGTTTGAGTCCACATCATATTGCTGAAGGTGGTGATTTAATTTATCAAGTCGGCACAGGTTATTTTGGTAGCCGAACAAAAGACGGTTTTTTCTCTCCCGAAAATTTCGCAAAGACGGCAGCCACCCCCTCAGTAAAAATGATAGAATTGAAGCTATCGCAAGGTGCAAAGCCTGGTCATGGCGGCATTTTACCGGCTAAAAAAAATACGCCTGAAATCGCTGCCATTCGTGGTGTTGAACCTTATACCGATGTTCTATCGC
Organism: Saprospiraceae bacterium; assembly: GCA_043744475.1. GTDB lineage: Bacteria > Bacteroidota > Bacteroidia > Chitinophagales > Saprospiraceae > JAAFJT01. Next base: position 12,910 of record JAYTUR010000943.1, read on the forward strand.
CACCTTATCATTCTGCTTTCAAAACGCCGATTGAGTTGTGTCAATTCATCGGTCAGATGCGCGAGTTGTCAGGTGGCAAACCCATTGGATTCAAGTTGTGTATTGGTCATAAAAGCGAATTTTTAGGTATATGTAAAGCCATGATACTAACAGGTATCAAGCCTGATTTTATCAGTGTGGATGGTGGCGAAGGAGGCACAGGAGCTGCTCCTTTAGAGTTTTCCAATTTCGTCGGTATGCCTTTCAAGGAGGGTTTGGCGTTTGTACATGATGCTTTGACGGGTTTTGACCTAAGAAAAGACATAAAAATCCTTTCTGCGGGCAAAGTCACAAGCGGTTTCCACCTATTTCGAGCTATGGCATTGGGCGCAGACGCTTGTTATTCTGCTCGTGCGATGATGATGGCTTTGGGTTGTATTCAGGCTTTAGAATGTAATCGAAACACCTGTCCTACGGGCGTTGCCACACAAGACCCCGAATTGGTCAAAGGTTTGGTTGTAACCAATAAAAAGGTGCGTGTTGCCCAATTTCAAAAAGCAACTGTTCATGCTTTTATTGAACTTTTAGGTGCATCAGGCTTAGAAAATGCCGAACAAATTCGCCGTTCTATGGTCAATCGGCGGGTGACGATGAGTGTGTCAAGTCGGTACGATGAACTATTTCCATACCTCAAACGCGGCTGTTTGTTGCAAGAAGCGACCATTCCAGCGTATTGGAAACCGTATATGGATGAGGCGGATGCGGCAGGTTTCGTGAAGAGTTTTGAGGATTTGACGGTTTAGTTTTTTACAATTGTGCCGATACTGTCAGCACAATTGTAAGAAACTGTTTTAATACCTATAAATGTTG
>JAYTUR010000944.1:0-13734 GCA_043744475.1 Saprospiraceae bacterium
CTTTTTTGCGAAGCAAAAAACAGTGAGTAACTTGTTAGTTTTTATAAGAAAACCCTGTGTATAGTGGGGAAAAAACTATCCATTATCAACTATCCATTATTTTATATTTTTTCAACATCCGTTGTTGGCAACCAACCATCTTCGCCATTGGGCAATTTAATTTTTGTCATCGTGCCAATGATGTCCAATATTTCGATTTTCAATCCTTCATGCAGTTTATAAACCGTTGTAGCATTTGGGTCGGGTGCATTTTTCAAGGCAGTTTCATGTGAAATGACAATGCCATAAGGTGTTTTCATAACAGAAGCCGCTGTTTGGGCGAGTAAAAACAGGAATATACTGAGGGGTAGGGCGATGAGACCTGTGATAAAGCCATATTTTTTTCTGTATCTTTCGGTGTCTAAAAGCCAAAAAGCGAAGCCAACAGCCGACAACCATAAGAAAAACAAGCCAAAAGTCGCCCAAGTATCTGCTGGAAATAGCCCGCGCAAGTTGTGCCACCAGCGAATAAAAAAGACAGATGTTACGGGTTCAATATCATCACTTACCTTTGTGCGTGCGATGACGAGGTTTTGCTGAATGTCCACATCGGTCGGGTCAAGCCGCAAAGCCCGTTCGTAATTCAACATAGATAGACCGATTTCATTGAGCCGAAAATACGCATTGCCTAAGTTAAAAAATAGCTCTTTGGAGAACACATTGCCGCCCTTCAAAATGCTTTCATAGCCATCGGCAGCGATGCGATAGTTCCCTTCTTTGTAGGCTTGATTGGCATCGTTGAATACTTGTTGTGCATCAGCGGCAGACAAATTTCCTATCTGAATGAGGCATGAAATAGAAAACAATAACCTGATTATCCAATTTTTATACATTTCGATTATTGGGTTTACTTCCAGACTTTTTTTGAAAATGAAAAGGCAGTTAATACTTGGAGACCCCTCAGTATCAACTGCCTTTTATGTGTGTTGTGTATAACGAGCTTCATCGTTAAATATTCATGAATAGAATTTTTATTTCACAACTGGAACTTCATTCATATTGCCATGTAAGATATAGGCAACGAGAATAACGAAAAGGATGAGCGAAATGAGGAAATAACCGAAACACCACCCTTTTTTGTCATAATTCAAATCATTACTAGCCATATTTTTTTGTTTAATATTTTAATGAAAAGTTGGTCGAAATCCGAACATTTCGCAAAAGTAAGTTCTATATATTTTATGGCAAAACGTTTTGCTACTTAATTAGTTATCCGTTATTCGGAATTCGTTACTCATTCTGCAAATAACTGTTAACCTATGACGAAATTAACGCGAGTACACATCAACAAATTCGGTTAAAAGTCGAACACCATAAGCCGTTGCGGTGCGATGTGTGCCCAATTCAGACGCAACGATTGCCATTGCAGCAATGTCCAAATGTGCCCACGAAGTATGATTGTCTATAAAAAATTCAAGAAATTTAGCCGCTGTAATAGCACCCGCAACAGGTTTATTGCCCAGATTGGCAATATCTGCCACGTCTGATTTCATGTCGTCGAAATAGGCTTCCCACATAGGCATACGCCACATTCGTTCACCCGTTTCGTCTCCCGCTTTAGAGAGCGCTGCGGACAATTCGTCGTTATTTGAGAATAATCCCGCAGCATTAAAACCCAAAGATGTAACGACATTGCCCGTCAAAGTCGCCAAATCTATCATAACATCAGGATTGTAATTCTTTTTCATGTATGCCAAACCATCGGCAAGTACGAGCCGTCCTTCTGCATCGGTGTCAATGACTTCGATTGTTTTTCCAGAATATGAGTCAATGACATCACTCGGGCGAGTACCTGCACCATCCACCATATTTTCAGTAGCGGGAACGATACCAATGAGGTTAATGGGCAGTTTGAGTTTAGCCACCAATTCCATTGTGCCCAAAACAGCCGCCGCGCCGCCCATATCGGATTTCATCAGATACATATTGTTCGAAGGCTTAATGCTAATGCCGCCTGTATCGAAAGTCACGCCTTTACCAACTAAACCGACTGTTTTTGTCGCATCGGGGTGTTTATATTCCATGATGATGAAACGCGGCTCTTGCTCACTGCCTGCATTAACAGACAAAAGGGCTTTTAAACCCGTTTCAATACATTCCTTTTTATCTAATGCCTTGACGCTGAAATTGTGTTTTTTGCCCGATTGTATGGCCCAATCGGCGAGATACTGAGGGGTCTTATAATTAGGTGCGGCATTGACCAAATCCATAATTTGCATTTGGGTTTCAGCCGTCATAATCCCTTGATTAGCAGCAATTTCTGTTTTTTCTACATTGTTTTTGACAAAAATGGTTAGTTCTGCGTCGTCTTTTGCGAGTGGGTGTAGTCCATTATTATTGTCAGATTTGTAAAGACCAATGCGGTAAGAACCCAGCAAAGTGCCGTTAACAGCGGATTTTAGGAAAGAGCTGTTTTCAAAGTTGGTATGAATAAAATCGAGGGCAATTTTGCCGCCATTAAACTTTGTTTTTTGTGAAAATGAAAGGTTTCTAAAAGCTAAAAGAACATCGTTATTGTTCGGTTTTTCACCCAAACCCAGTAGGTAAATACGGGTTTGACCCTTATAAAAATAGGTCAATTCCTTAAAATCACCTTTAAAATCAGTTTTTAATCGCTCTGAAGCGATATTGAATATCTCTCCAATGGTTTCAAGTGTACCATTTAAAGTATCGTTTTTCAATATTGGTATGATAACAGTACCAAAATCTTGTGGATTGAAAGTTGTATATATTGATATTTTCATGCGCCGTCAAGACATGGTTTGCGGGTTTTTGAAATAATAATATTAGACTTAGTGATATTTATACTTTTCTCTGCTATCAGCTTATGTGTGCAAAGGTCTGTTTAATTCGGTTGAAATTCGATTTTTCTTTTGATTATTTTAGCACCAATGCTCGTATCAGAAATACATACCTATTTTGGACAAATTTAAAAATAAAATATCAATAAACAACTGTCAACGAGTTTTTTTGAGACTAATGTAACAATAGTAAAGTGCCATATGGTTTTACTTGATATTGATTTTAACAAATACACGACGTTTAGGAAATTTTTAAAAGTTTCCTAAACGTTTTACTAAAAGAATAAGAAAAATCATATTGTTTTATGAAAAAAACAACCATTCTACGGCTTTCGGGAATTCTTCACCCCAACGTCTTTCATTGTGTAAGCCATGCGGGTCAATGGATTTTTTGAATTTAACTTTGGTTTCATCAAAGCCTTGGTCTTTGAGGTTTTGTTGAAAATGTTCAATATTTGGCAACATGCTCGACCCTTCCATGCCACCTGCATAAGCATAAATCTTAGTCGGATTAGGTTGCAAAAAGTGAATGGTATTGAACGGCACGTTCTGCATGGCCCACAATGATGGCGAAAAAATCATTAATCGTCCAAATACTGAGGGGAACATCAAAGCCGCATAAATCGTAATCAAACCGCCCATCGAGCTGCCACCCATGCCCGTATGAAGTCTATCAGGTATTGTCCGAAACTGCCCGTCAATATGTTTTTTCAAGGTTTGAGCGATGAAACGGACGTATTTACGACCCGTTGACTTCCCTAATTTGCGGTTATTGACTGGTGGCAAAAATTCACCGACACGTTCCGCCCCGCCGTGGTCAACGGCAATAATAATGATATCGCCCATGCCTTTTTCTGCAAGGACGGCTAATTTTTTATCAATGCCCCAATTACCAAACGGTGCTTTATCGTCAAATAAATTTTGGGCATCATGTAAATAGAGAACTGGATAGCGTTTTTCAGGATTATTATGATAATCAAATGGCAAAAGAGCCATAACCCGCCTTGTTTTTTTCATTTGAGGAATAAAGAATGCGGCGTTAACAACCTCAATTTTCGGCAAAAAAGCGGGATTGAAAGTCAGCCCATAATTTGCCCAACGTGGCACAAAATCTTCAACAAAACCGTGCAGATACTTTAAAACGCGGTTATTTGTCGTATTCCCAAAAGCATCTAATTCTTTATTTTCCCACCCGCCGCGCACATATTTATAATGCACAGGTTGCGTCAAAACCATATCCTTTGGAAATGTATAAACAAAACGTCCTTTAGAAACACGTCGCATTTGGAAACGCGCATCATCAACTGTCCAATTATTGAAATTCCCAACAATATAAACAGGGCGACGGTCGTCAACGGGTGTAGTCAGTTCTAAAGTAAGCGTTTTTGGTACTTTTACTTCGGGTCGAGAAGGAAAGGATGTAACTAAGGTCTTAAGTTCGATATTCGCGTTCATTTTGTAAGAATTGTATTATTTCGTTTCGTTTCGATGAAAGATGAATCATCAATGATATGTGTGCCTAACAAAAATTATAAGATGCCAAATATAAGGAATTTGGATAAGGCACAAACGGAATAATTTAGTTTTTTTTAAATTTCTTTTAATTACAATTCTTAAGATTGTAATACCTTGACAAGATGACAGACATGCTATTGATGGGCAAAAATGATATGTCTGTCTATTTCTGTGTTTAATAGTAATAAATGGCCTTGTTGGCTCTGATTTTTTTAAAACCCTATTTTCAAAATAAGGTTATTTTATAAATTTTGTCCCCCTTTTGACGCTTCTTGGTCAAAAGGGGGACAAAAAAACGAGGGCTTTGTTCACATATTTTAAGACATAAACAAAATAAAATTTGCCTCTATTTCATTAATCAATTGAAAATCAATTACTTAAATTGGTAATTATTTTTTAAAAATTTCAATTTCATCGCCATACCGCGACTTGATTTTTTTGACAATGCGGCTCAAGTCATCTTTGGTTTCATAACCCACTTCACAGCCAACTTCTGTGATGCCGCCCGACTTTTTCTTTTCATAAACGCCATATCCTTGCTCTGTAATCCATTTTTTTAACCTAATAATATTAGATTTATTTGCAAAACCACCGATGATAATGATGGCATTATTTGAAGCCTTTGGTTGATTACTCTTTGATTGTATGCTCGTTTTTGCCTCCTGTTTATTTTTGTCCAAAAAAAACTGATCATTTGCAATCACTTGCGAATCTATGGGGTTTTGAGGCGATACCGTAGGCGGCTGAGGTGCGCCACTATTGGGTACTACATCCGTATTCGCCAAAGCGCCTGTGTTGTTTCGTGGACTGACATTCACTTTTGGCTTCTCATTTTCATTTTTTTTGCCCCCCTCAGTATCTCCACCAGTATTCATCCAAACAATAATCGCCAAAAGTGTGATAAAAGCAACAGCGATAGCGGGGGCATAGTCTCGCCAATTTTCAGGCAACCAACTCGGCTCTTTGGGTTTATCAATAATCGAAGGCGGCGGCACATCATCAACAGGCGTTAAAAATGCTACTTCAACTTTTTCTTTCAAAGGTGGTACAGTTTCAACCGAAGGCTCTGGTATCGCCGATGTTTCCGAAGGAGTGGATGCTACTGTAATCGGTTTGACAACTTCTGGCTTTGTACGAGAAATTGGTGAAAAATGAATCGAAGACAAGCCAAACGCATCGGCATTAAAGTTGGTTGCATCTGGCAAAAATTGTATTTTTTGCGTAAAATCAACGTACAAACGACCAATTTCAGGCAAAGCGACAATTTCTTTTTTCTCAAATTGGCTTTTCGTTTCTTTCACAAAAGCATCAATCGCCTCCTGCGCCACCGTGCTACTGACATGATATTTTTCGCGAATATACTCAACCAATTTCCCATCATTGACTTGTTGGTTTGGGTCAAACGCGAGGTGATAGGACGGTGGATGCAAAACGCCCGTAACGCCATCCGCCGCAGCTGGTTTGTAGGTACTAGTAAACCCACCCAAGCCCGGCAGAATTGCCATACCATCTTCCATAAGCAGGTCTTTGATATCAGAAGTCAATTGAATGTCCATTATGCTTAAATTTTTCAGTCTCAAAAGTAGGAAGATACAGCGATTTTTTCTTTAAAATAGTAACAAGACTTATTCGATAGTTCCGCTATTTTTTAATTAACACTTCAATACGCCAATTTTTTTATTAAAAATAGAACAATTTAGAACTAAATTTGTCTTAGAAAAATAAAATTTAGTTCTAAAATAAACTAAAATTCAAAAACAGATGAATTTCAACTTGATTAAAAAACTCATTGATAAGGTCGAAGCATTTGAAAACGACCAACAACATACTCAACCAACAACACTCGAACAGTTTTCTGAATGGTTGTCCGCAAGCCTGCCCAAGACTAATACTCGTGAGATACCCGCAGAGGGTGGCATTGGAGAATTGATTGGTTTGATGTACCGTTATGCTAAAAATTATACAAAAAAAGCCTTGAAAAACACACCTATACAAACCCTCGATGAATTTACTTACATGGCATCGCTCATGGAAAGCCCTTCGACTAAAACGCAAGTTATCGAAAGACATGCCCAAGAAAAAACAACGGGTATGGCGATTATTCAACGCCTTTTGCGGCAAGGTTGGATTGAACAACGGGACAACGAAACAGACCGTCGAAGTCACATCATTCAGTTGACGGCATTAGGTCATCAAATACTGAGGGAGGGCTTTGCGGAGATGAGTAAAGTTGCGAGAGTGGTTGAAGCCAATCTCGATGCTGCTGAAAAAGCAGAATTGACCCGTATTTTACAGAAATTAGATACTTTTCACCGCACTATTTTTGACAATGAAAAAACAGAAGATTTGGATATAATTATTGAAAAATATAAACTTTAAATCATGAAATCACTCAACAAATTGCTATTTTTTTTTCTATTTGTTTCAACAACTGGATTTGCCCAAACTGGTATCATCAAAGGCAAAATTGTCAATGCTTTGACCAACGAGCCGTTACCTTTTGCCACCGTTCAAGTGGTAAACACCACAAAAGGCGCACAAACCGACGAAAATGGCTTGTATGAAATCACCGGTCTCGATGCCAAACTGTACAGCGTTAAAGCCACTTTTGTCGGTTTTAAAGACATTGAAGTCTTTGAAATTCAAGTTTTAAACAACAAACCGACGGTTCAAGACTTTTCGATGGAAGAAAGTACCGCAGGGCTACAAGAAGTCGTCATCAAAGCCTCGCCGTTCCGAAAAACGGAGGAAAGTCCCGTCAGTCTGCGGACGATTGGGGTCACTGAAATTGCGCGGAATCCGGGCGGCAATCGCGATATTTCTAAGGTGATTCAATCCTTGCCGGGCGTAACTTCAACAGCAGCCTTCCGCAATGACTTGATTATCAGAGGTGGTGCACCTAATGAAAATCGTTTTTATATTGACGACATCGAAACGCCAAATATCAATCATTTCGCCACACAAGGCGCGTCGGGCGGTCCAGTAGGCATATTGAATGTGACTTTTTTGAAGGAAGTGGACTTTTTCAGTGGTGCTTTTCCTGCCAACCGTTCCAATGCTTTGAGCTCGGTTTTTAACTTCAAATTGCGCGAAGGTTCGGCTGATAAATGGCGTTACACCGCTACGGCAGGTACAAGCGACTACGGTTTGACCGCCGAGGGACCCCTCAGTAAAAAGACGACTTTATTGTTTTCTGCGCGTCGTTCGGTTTTGCAAGGTTTGTTCAAAATCCTTGGTTTGCCATTTTTACCGACCTATAATGATTATCAATTGAAATTGAAAATCAAGCCGAATGACAAAAACGAAATCACCATTTTGAGCCTCGGCGCATACGACCAATTCAAATTAGACACAACGATGCGTACATCTGAAAACAATGCCTACATACTCGACCAATTGCCCATAAGTCCGCAATGGACTTATACCACAGGTGTCGTTTGGAAAAATTTTGATAAAAACGGCTTTTGGACTTTCGTCGCCAGCCGCAATATGCTCAACAACGAAGCCTATAAATATCCGAACAACGACGAGCGTTTCGCCCGCATTTTCGACTACAAATCGCAGGAAATTGAGAATAAATTGCGCGTGGAACGCTCAACGCTCTTAGGCAGTTGGAAATTTATTTATGGCATCGGCTACGAATTTGCGAAGTACAACAACTTCACTTTTCAAAGCCGTAATATCCGCGATTCAGTCATTCAGATTAATTACCGCTCAGCTTTCAACACTAATAAATTCGGTGGTTTTGCTCAAATTAGCCGTAAATTGGATAAAGACCGCCTCATTTTGTCGCTCGGTGCAAGGGTGGACGGCAATGACTACAATGCTTCGATGCGCAATCCTTTTAACCAATTCAGTCCGCGTTTTTCATTGTCTTATGCCTTGACCCCTCAGTTGTCGTTCAATTTCAATACGGGTATTTTTTACCAATTGCCGCCATACACGACTTTGGGCTATCAACAAAAAGGTATTTTTATCAACGAGAATAACCTCAAATACATCCGCACAACGCACCTCGTTGGCGGCTTTGAATACAACACAAAATTTGATGCAAAAATAAGTGTTGAAACCTACTTCAAACGCTACGCAAACTATCCTTTTTTGACGCGGGAACAGGTGTCATTGGCTAATTTAGGGGCAAATTTCGGCGTTATCGGCAACGATTTAGCGACTTCGACTAATGCTGGAAAGGCTTACGGCATCGAGTTTTTGTATCAACAACGGTTGTATAAAGGCTTTTATGGCATTTTTGCTTACACTTTTGGGCGCAGCCAATTTGAAAATCCTAAAAATGACCTCGTGCCGTCTTCGTGGGATTCGCGCAATATCATCAGCGCAACGATGGGTTATCAAATCGGTAAAGGTTGGGAAGCGGGTATCAAATACCGTTCGCAAACGGGTCTGCCATATACGCCCGATGCCGCTGAATCGAATATCAAAGCGATATGGGATGTCAATGGACAAGCATTGCCCAATTATACTCAACTTAATACATTGAGAACCAATGCTTTCAATACGCTTGACTTACGCATTGATAAAAAATGGTTCGGCAAACGCATCACGTGGAATGTGTATTTAGACATTCAAAACTTGCTCGGGGCAACTGTCAACCGTCCGATTACACTACTTGACCGACCACTTGATGCCGATTTGAAACCGACTGGCGAAGCACCGACGTTTAAAGATGCAAACGGTGTTGTTCGTTACAAAACGAAGGTAATTGAGGATAAATCGGGAAATACAACGCCAAGTTTGGGTTTGCAGATTGATTTTTAAATTATTGATATTCAAATGATTGGTATTGTCAAGAGCGGTAAAAAGGTACGCCTCTTTTATACCCCTCAGTATAAATGCCCTTTTCGACAAAACAAAAGTCCACACGTACAGACGTTGTGGACTTTTGTTTTATAATTTTACAAGTAAATCCTACATTTACGACAATTAATAAATCAATTTTAAACCAATCATTCGAATCAATTATGAAATTTATAAAACTCGTAACGCTTTCCTTTTTATCGTCTTCTCTTTTTGCGCAATATCAAACATCACCCAATTCCGTTCCCGCTTCATCGTCAACTGACCGATTGAAAGCGCAGGACGTGCGTAAAAAATTGAGCGAAAACTCATTGCTCAATGGCGTGACCTACCGCAACGTCGGTCCAACCGTCCAAAGTGGTCGTGTCGTGGACGTTGATGTCAATCCAAAAGACCCCTCAGTATTTTACACCTGTTACGCCTCTGGAGGCTTGTGGAAAACAGAATCGAATGGAGCAGAAATGACTCCCATCTTTGATAATCAAGCAGTTATGACCATTGGTGACGTGGCGGTCAATTGGGATAAAAAAATTATATGGCTCGGCACGGGTGAAAACAATGCCAGCCGTTCCAGCTATGCAGGCGCGGGCATCTACAAATCAAGTGACGATGGCAAAACGTGGCAACACCTCGGCTTAGAAGAAACGCACCACATCGGACGTATCGTTTTGCATCCGACTAATCCCGATATCGTTTGGGTTGCCGCTTTGGGACATCTTTATTCGCCTAACAAAGAACGTGGCGTGTATATGACCAAAGACGGCGGCAAAACATGGAAACAAACCCTTTTTGTAAGTGAAAACACAGGCGCAATTGACATTGTGGTGGACGAAACCAACCCCTCAGTATTATACGCTGCGATGTGGCAGAAAGAACGCCGCGCTTGGAATTTTGAAGAATCCGGCAAAAGTTCAGGCATTTATAAGTCAATAGATGGTGGTATGACGTGGAAACTCGTTACGACTGAAGGCGCAGGATTCCCAACGGGGGCTGACGCAGGACGTATTGGTTTAGCATTGGTTAAAAAAGGAACCAACACGTTGGTGTATGCCGTCATTGATAATCTGGCGTCGAAACCTGCTAAAGGTGATGAACCAATAACAGACGAAGGTATTCAAAAAGAAGACCTAAAAACAATGTCAAAAGACGCATTTTTGGCATTAAACAAAAAGAAAGTTAATACTTTTTTGCGTTCTAATGGTTTTCCTGAAAAATACAAAGCCGACGACATCATCGAGCAAATCAAGTCCAATAAAATAACTGTCCAAACCCTTTATGATTATGTGGACACTGGTGACGATGGTTTTGCGAATCGGCTCGGACTCATCGGTTCTGAGGTTTATCGTTCAGAAGATGGCGGAAAGTCTTGGAAAAAGACGCATGACAAGCCGATTCCTGACCTCTTTTTTACCTATGGTTATTATTTCGCCCAAATACGTGTGGCGCAAAACAACCCTGACAAGGTTTATGTCTTAGGTTTTCACGCTGTCGGTTCTGATGATGGCGGCAAAACGTGGCGCAACCTCGATAAAGAGAATGTACACGCCGATCACCATGCTTTGTGGGTCAATCCAACTCGCCCCGGGCATCTTATCAATGGCAATGATGGCGGCATCAATATCACTTATGACGATGGCAAGACATGGTTTAAGTGCAATAATCCGCCCGTTGGTCAATTTTACCACATCAATGTGGATATGGCAGAGCCTTATAACGTCTATGGTGGTTTGCAAGACAATGGCGTATGGTTTGGCAGTTCCAAAACTGAGCCTAACATCAATTGGCAAAGTTCAGGTCACAATGAATACCGCAGCATTTATGGTGGCGATGGTATGCAAACGATGGTTGATACCCGCGACAATGCTACTGTTTATACAGGGTCTCAATTTGGGTTTTATGGCAGAACATCAACAAAACAAGGTTCACGACCTAAGTTTATTACGCCCAAACATGATTTAGGTGAAAAACCGCTTCGTTTTAATTGGCAAACACCCATTTGGTTGTCGCAACACAATCAAGATGTCTTGTATTTTGGTGCAAATAAACTCTATCGTTCATTGGACAAAGGTGATAATTGGGAAAAAATCAGCGATGACCTGACCAAAGGCGGTAAAAAAGGCAATGTCCCTTATGGCACATTAACGACGATACATGAGTCGCCACTTAAATTCGGATTAATTTATACGGGTAGCGACGATGGTTTGATTTACGTCACGCAAGACGGCGGTGTTGAATGGCAGAAAATTACTGAGGGGTTGCCTGCCGACCTTTGGGTGAGCCGTGTGCAAGCGAGTAGCTATGACAAAGCGACGGTTTACGCATCGCTCAATGGCTATCGTTGGGATGATTTCAACGCATATATATATGTGTCAACAAATTACGGCAAGACGTGGGCACGCATCGGCACCGATTTACCTGTCGAACCCGTTAATGTCATTAAAGAAGACCCTAAAAATCCGAATATTCTCTATGTCGGTACTGACCACAGTTTGTATGTGTCTTTGGATAAAGGAAAAACGTTTCAAACAATGGGTAAGGACTTGCCAAATGTCGCAATTCACGATGTCGTCGTTCACCCTCGCGATAAGGAATTGGTCGTTGGCACGCACGGACGCTCTTTGTTTATCGCCGATGTGCAACACGTTGAGCAATTAGACGACAAAACATTGGCAAAAGACTTTGTTGTTTTTGATTTGAAAAAACAAACGAATCGCAGTTGGGGCATACAACGCAACAAATGGGAAGCCCTGAAACCTGTGACAATGACGATTCCTTGTTATGCCAAAACAAGCGGCAAAGCCACCGTTACGATACGTGCAGGAAAGGATTTAATTTTGTCAAAATCAAGCGTTTCGCTTCAAAAAGGCTTGAATTATGCAGAAATTGACCTGAGCTTTGATGAAAAACAGACCCCTCAGTATCAAACATGGTTGAACGCTGATAAAAAGGATAAAGACGCAAAAGACATTGAATTGAAAAAAGGAGACGATGGTAAATACTATCTTCAAAAAGGAAAATACACCGTCGAAGTAGAAAAAGACGGTGTTAAAATGGAGAAGGAATTAGTGATTGAATAAGGGTTAAACTGAAACTCGATCAACAAACGGGTCGCTCTAAAATATTGTTTATCAACAATTTAGAGTGACCCGTTTGTTTTATAAGATACGCCTGACTCAATACCCTTTCATCGCCTTCACTTTCCCCAAGCCACTCACCGAACTGTGCACATTTTTAGGTTCACCCCGATAAAGCACGCTGCCCATGCCCGATACATCGGCTTTCAACTCCTCAATGACATAACATTCAAGTCGCCCAACGCCATTGACGGCACAACGCGCATTTTGAATCATCAAATCATAAGCATCCATATTGCCCGTTCCATTGAGCATAAGACGTGCTTTTTGCGCTTTACCACCCATCGTAAGGTTGCCAACGCCATCTAATTGCACTTTTAAGGTGTTAATATCCACATCTTTTGCCGAAACATTATGCGCTCCTTCTAAGAGAATATCCAATTTTTCGCCCGTCCATTTGCCTTGAAAAACAATGTTTCCTGCGCCTGAAAAGGCAACTTCATCAAGCAGTGGAGCAGTGATATAAATCCTCACTTTTTCAAATTCGTTCCAAAACTGCCAATTATATTGCTTAGTTATCAAGAGTTTACCATCTTTGACCCGAAGTGTCATGCGGTCAATACCTTGTTCGGGACCTTCGACGACGACACTGAAAGTATCGGCTTGAAGGATATAAATATCAGCACCTAAATCCGCATCAATGGCGGTAAAGTCCGCTAAATTATATCGTTCGGTGATGTCACTGTCACGTTTTTTTTCTCTATTTTGTGCAAAAAAAGACGTAGTAACAAGGAGGAAAGTGAGTAAAAGTCCTAATTTTTTCATGACGAAGTTCTTTTTTGAATGAATGAACTGATTTTTAGAAAAGACATTTGGCGAAGGCTTTCCCCCTATGACGCGTTTAAAAAATTAGTTCTCTGGCAATTTTTACTGAGGGGGTATTGATAGATTGATTGCAATCACGCTATCAATTTTTCTCAAAATTTGAAATATAAATAAATGAGTAAAAATATTGTTAATATTGTTATTTTATTGTTAATCCTCGCCTTAGGCATTTATGTGGCTAAATGGTGGTATGGAAACGATACACAAAAAACACAACAAGAGTCAACCGTGTTGTTGGAACAGGTGAAAGCGGTTACGAAATTGGTGACGACTGAGGGGTACTTTTCAGAAATTTTTAGCGAAGTGGATACGAAATCGTATTTCGGTTTTCCATCTACAAAAAAAGTTTTGATAAAAGTGAAAGCTAAGGTGTCGGCGGGTTTCAACCTCGCCAATATGAAAATTGAAGCCGACCATACAACTAAAACCCTGCGTTTGAGCAATATTCCTGCGCCTGAAATCATCAGTATCGAACCTGAAATCAGCTATTACGACATTGCTAACGGCGTTTTTAACACCTTTACAAATGAAGATTATACCCGTTTGAACAAACGGGCAGTGGAGGTTGTGCGCGAACAAGCCTTGAAAAGTGATTTTATGAACAA
>JAYTUR010000945.1:0-3482 GCA_043744475.1 Saprospiraceae bacterium
CGGTTTTTGGCGCATGAAAAAAGAGGATTTTCGGGTGGAAGTGGGTTATTTGCTGCATTCCGATTTTTGGCAAAAAGGCATCACTTATGAAGCCATGCAACCCGTTTTGGCTTATGCTTTTGATGTGATGAATTGCCATTCAATTGAAGCCGTTATTGACCCTGAAAATGTGGCTTCGGAACGGTTGCTGCAAAAATGTGGCTTTGTCAAAGAAGCGCATTTTAGAGAAAATTGCTTTTGGGAAGGTCGGTTTTTGGATTCGATGGTTTATTCGTTGCTAAAAAAGAGGTGAAATACTGAGGGGTATCCTCATTTTTCAAAACTAAAAAAGTGTCGTTTCAACACAAAAAATAACAATAACTAACAACAGAATTTATGGATTTAAAAAAACGCGAAGTTTGGTTTGTCACAGGTAGCCAACATTTATACGGTGAAGAAACGCTGAAAACCGTAGCAGAACATGCGAAAATCATTGTAAATGCACTGAATGTTTCTGAAAAAATACCTGTTCAGGTAATATTTAAACCTGTAGTGACCATGCCTGACGAGATTTACAAAATCTGTCAAGCGGCGAATGCGGACACAAATTGTATCGGCATTGTGGCATGGATGCACACATTTTCACCCGCAAAAATGTGGATTCGGGGGCTTCAAGCCTTGCAAAAACCGATGTGTCATTTGCATACGCAATTCAACCGCGACATTCCATGGGGCGATATTGACATGGATTTTATGAATCTCAATCAATCGGCGCATGGCGACCGTGAGTTTGGCTTTATGATGACCCGTTTGCGGTTGAATCGGAAAGTCGTTGTGGGACATTGGGCAGACCCCTCAGTACACGAGCGTCTGAATGTGTGGATGCGGGCGGCGGCGGCACGTTTTGACTGGCAAGGCGGTAAATTTTGTCGTTTTGGTGACAATATGCGGCAAGTGGCGGTTACTGAAGGCGATAAAGTAGAAGCCGAAATGACCTTTGGCTATGCCGTCAACGGTTACGGTATGGGTGATTTGGTCAAAATTGTGAACGATGTGAGCGATGGGGACATTGATAAATTGGTTGCCGAATACGATGCGTCTTACACCCTTGCGGCATCGTTGCGGAAAGGTGGCGCGCAACATTTTGCTTTGCGCGATGCGGCAAAAATCGAATTGGGTATGCGCTATTTTTTAGAAGATGGTGATTTCAAAGGTTTTACGGATACGTTTGAAGACCTACATGGTTTGGTTCAGTTGCCGGGCATTGCATCGCAACGTCTGATGGCTTCGGGCTATGGTTTTGGCGGCGAAGGCGATTGGAAAACAGCATCAATTGTGCGCGCTGCAAAAGTTATGGCAAGTGGTATGGCGGGTGGGAATTCCTTTATGGAGGACTATACTTATCATTTTGACCCTCAAAATAACCTCGTTTTGGGCGCACATATGCTTGAAATTTGTCCTTCTATCGCCAAAGGTAAGCCTTCATGTGAAATTCATCCGTTGGGCATTGGCGGTAAAGCGGACCCTGTGCGCTTGGTTTTTGACGTGTCGGGAGGTGCAGGTTTGAACGTATCATTGATAGATATGGGCAACCGTTTCCGTTTGGTAATCAACGAAGTAGATGCCGTTGAACCCTTTGAAAAGCTGCCAAAATTGCCAGTTGCAAGGGTTTTATGGCAACCAAAACCCGATATGGCAACGGGTTGTGCCGCTTGGATTTATGCGGGAGGTGCGCACCACACTGTTTACAGTCAAAATTTAACGACCGAATATTTTGAAGACTTCGCCGATATGTTCAACCTCGAAACGGTTGTCATTGATGGCAAAACGGACTTGCGTTCATTGAAAAATGAATTGCGTTGGAATGAATTGTACTATAGATAATTAGAAATGACCCCCCTCAGTATAAAAGCGATTAATTCATTAAAAATCAATATTTTACAATGAAAAATAAACTGTTATTCATGTTTGCAACCGTTTTAACGATGGTCTCTTGCAAAAATTCAGAACAAAAAAAACCTGCACAGGTCATGGATATGAGCCAAAAAGCAACTATTGAAAAATCCTCTTTTGGGACAACGAAAGACGGTCAAGCACTTGACCTCTACACACTCAAAAACGTGGCGGGTATGACCGTAAAGATTACAAACTACGGCGGCATTATCGTCTCATGGACGGCTCCCGACAAAAACGGTAAGTACGAGGATATCACATTAGGCTGCGACTCAATCGGTGGTTACGAAAAAGGCACGCCCTTCTTCGGCGCATTGGTTGGTCGTTATGGCAATCGTATTGCCAAAGGAAAATTCAGTTTAGATGGCAAAAACTACACTTTGGCAACTAATAATGGCGCAAATCACTTGCACGGGGGCATAAAAGGTTTCGACAAAGTTGTGTGGGCAGCAACACCGATTGAAGGTCCGCAAGTAGGCTTGAAATTGACCTACACAAGTAAAGATATGGAAGAAGGTTATCCCGGAAACCTTTCAGTTGAAGTGGTTTATACATTACAAAAAGATAATGCTTTGAAAATAGAATATACGGCGACGACAGATAAAAAAACGGTTGTCAACTTGACCAACCACGCCTATTTCAATTTGTCAGGCGATATGAATAACACAATTTTAGACCATGAATTGATTTTAAATTGTAATGAATTCCTGCCAGTTGACAAAACGCTGATTCCAACAGGAGCGCCAAAACCCGTTCAAGGAACACCGTTTGATTTTACGGTAGCCCACAAAATCGGTGAGCGCATTAATGATACAATGGATATGCAAATCAAATATGGCGGTGGATATGACCATGCGTGGATTTTAGCACCTCAAAATACTGAGGGGGCGGGTCTGCGCGTCGCTGCTGTGGTAACAGAACCAACAAGCGGACGTTCGATGGAAGTTTTGACAACCGAACCCGCTGTTCAGTTTTATACAGGCAACTTTTTGGACGGCACTATCAAGGGAAAAGGAGGTGTTATATACAAAAAACGCTCGGGTTTATGCCTTGAAACAGAGCATTATCCCGATTCACCGAATCAACCGAAGTTTCCGACAACGACTTTGAAACCGGGCGAAACATATAAAACAACGACTGTTTATCGGTTTTCTGTTTCAAAATGAGTTTAAACACAATAATTATGAAATACGTTATTGGACTCGATTACGGAACGGATTCCGTCCGCGCATTAATTGTTAATGCCGAGAATGGCGCAGAAGTCGCCACGCATGTTTTTTACTATCCCCGTTGGAAAAAAGGTATGTATTGCGACCCAGCGCAATCACAATACCGCCAACATCCTTTAGATTATCTCGAAGGTTTAGAAGCAGCGATAACGCAAGCGTTGGCACAAGCAGGTGCAGAAGTCGCTCAAAATGTCGTAGGCATTTCGGTTGATACCACTGGTTCAACGCCCGTTGCGGTTGACCGTACAGGCACACCCCTCAGTATGTTGCCCGAATTTGCCGAAAATCCAAACGGCATGTTTATCCTTTGGAAAGATCATA
>JAYTUR010000946.1:0-3480 GCA_043744475.1 Saprospiraceae bacterium
CATATCATAACCTAAAAAATGCGCTTCTAAAACTTCGCCGTTCGTTATGGTTGTAAAAAAACCGATAAGTTGACCTTCTTGAAAATAACCAAACAAACGAAAATTTTCTTCCAATTCCAGTTTCAAATTAACAAAATAACCTTCGTGTAAATGGACAAGGTTGACGGCAGAATTGTCGCAAACTTGCTTGTATAGGTCATTTATACGCGTTTTATGCGCTAAAATGCGTTCCACATTGAATTCTTTGAGTTCAATACCGACCATTTTTTTGAAAGCCCGTTTGGCGCGAACGCGATATTTTGACCCGAGCGCATCGAGATAATCCGTCATGCTTGTCCATTCAGAAGGAATGTCAAATACGAAATTAGGTTCAACTTGAAATTCATTATACCCTTCAAGTGACTGAATCAAACGGTGATGCTGCGTGCCTATTGGGAAATCTTTGATGAAGACGGCATTGATTTTTGTACCCTTTGCAGCCAATTGTTTTTTCGCAAAACCGACCCCCTCAGTAAAAAGTTGTTTTTCCTCTTCAAACGTCAATATTTGATTATCAAAAGAAAACGAATGGTCGCCTGTCAACATCAAATTGCCGATGATAAGTGTATTGTATTCGACTTTACTTGCCAACCATTTTTTAAAAGTCAACCAATTATCTTTTCTACCTGAAAAATTGAGGCTGTCGCTTGCGTTGAAATATTTGATTTGACACGCCATGAAACCGACAACTTCGCCCTTTTTTTCAAAAACCAAATAGCAAAATGTGAAGTCACGCGGCGGCTTGTTTTCAAGAACGCTTAGATATTCTGTACTCAGAAAGATGTCTTTTTTAAGACCAAAAGAATGAGGGCAGTCTGTCTTGATGTCAGAAAGAGAAGTATAAAAATTTATGCAAAAATCATTGATAATCAAGCTGTTATCGCTTGGTTTCGGATTGGATAGTGTTTTATGAAAAAGTTGTTTGCAAGGATACATATTCTGAACAGGTGGTTAGTGCACTTTAAAACAATCATTTGCTGAAAAGGTTGTTTCATACTTGACGTTTGGTTCAATAATATATTTTGACAAACTTTCCGAAAGTTATAAACTTTCGGAAAGTTGTTCGATTATAATTTCATAACCAAAATGAAAATCAAACCGCTCAACATAATACCTTTTGCCAAACGACTGAGGTATGAAAAGTCTTTTTTTTCTTTAGCTTTTGCTAATAAAAACAAAGCGTAAATCATTGGTAAAGAAACACTTAGATTTAAAATGATGATTTTTAACCAATCGTGAGACCCCCTCAGTATAAAACTGAAATAAGCCATAAAAAAAAGAAAAATGATGCCTACAAACATCGCTACGCTTTTACTTTTTGGCAATCCTAAAACAATTGGTAAGGTACGGCAATTGCCCGCAAGGTCGCCTTCGGCATCTTCAATGTCTTTAATGATTTCTCTAAACAAAGTGGATAAAAAGGCAAAAACGGCATAGCCCGTAAAAGTCATTTTAACGGCATCGAGCCATTGTGTTTTTAAAAATAAAGGAAAAATGGACGATAAATTTTGTGCATAAAAAACAACCCACGCCACAAATGCACAAAAAAAAGAAACGACTAAATTGCCAGTCAATAGTTGCCGTTTGAACCATTTTGAATAGGCATACAATAAACCAACCGCTGCGGGATAAATCAAAAACTGAATCACATCTTTGACATAAAATGCTAAGTATAAGCTGATTATGAATCCTAATAAAGTACAAAATCGATAAATCAACCATACTGTTTTAATGGAATAAATGCGACCGACGATGCGTTTGTGTTCGGGTTTGTTCTGTTCGTCAATTTCCATGTCTTCAATATCGTTGACGACATAACCACCTGCGGCGATTAAAACGGTTGACAAAACGAGTAGAAAAAATTGGAAATGAGGCAACACCGGCAACATGCCCAAACGCGTTATGTCGGGCATCAAAACCGCATATTGCAGCAAGTATTGCGTCAAAGCCACAATGACAAGGTTTGGGAATCGTATCAGTCGCAACATCGTTATTCTTTTCCGTTTACATAGTCCTGCAAATAGGTAAAATCGGGTCTTAATACACCGTCCATGGCAATTGTGCCACGCAACAGCACATCGGAGTATTCTTCTTTGAGGATTTCAGGCAAAATATAGTTGATAAATTGGTCGCCAAAAAAGGCAGAGGCATCACGCGGTAATTCGTTGGGCAAATTGTCAATCGTCATCATGGTGACGGCATTGGGTTCAAAAGGAGCGACTTCTTGAAGCGTTGTTTTGTCGAAACCAAAAAATGGGTCATATATTTTTGTTGCGTGAATGGTGCAAGGGATGGACGAATAAGGCATCAAATCGCAAGACACATCGGCAATGACTTTGATGTTAAAATCAGGGTGAGTCATTTCGTTTAATTCAAAAAAACGAGGAGCGCGGGCATCATAAAAAATGCCGTTGATGAACAAATCTGTTTTATCAAAAAAACGAGAAAAAGTAGAGTGATATACTGAGGGGTCTCCGTAATAGTCATTTTTGTCAGAAGGTTGTCCGTCTTTGCGTTCCGCATAATCCATTGGATGAATACGGATAAAAATGGGATAGTCATATTCTTTTGTTAAAAAATCATCTATGTTAACTCTTTGAAAACCAGCATCTTGTATGACTTCAAGCGCACCATTTGCTACACGACCGCCACCACTGATAATGACTCGCATGGGTGGAAATTTTATATTTTTATAGAGTTTCTGGGCCACAGAATAATCTTTTAATTCATATAAACGGGGCATCGAAAAAGTATTAGTTTTCAATCCGTAAGCCAATAAACCGTTGTGCGTACCGACCATACCTGCAAATTTTCCGAAGGCAATGAGTCGTTTTCCATTGTCATCAGTTAGTACTTCATAATCAATAATTCGGACGTTTTTTTCTAAAATGGCTTGTAAAAGAATGCGATTATGGGCTTGTTTTTTGATGGTATGTGAAAAGAAAAAATAGGTTTTTCCTTCATTAAGTTGTGCAATCGGCACTTCTTTGATGCCTAACAGAATATCACAATGGCTTAAATTATTTGAAATTTCGACCCCCTCAGTAAAATAGGCTTCGTCAGAATAACAACGGGTTGAAGACGATTCGACAATGATATTGACTTCTGGAAAGTTATTTTTAATAAAAGCACATTGTTTTGGCGTTAACGCTACGCGTGCATCATAAGGTATTTTTCTTTCTCTAATGATTCCGAATGTCATGTGTGAATGGGTTGAAATGGTTATATTTGGATGATGAATTGAGCGTAAAATTAGATTTTTAAACGGTGCGAATGATGTTAAGTTGAGAATTATTGATAAAAAGACCCACCAAAACTTTTAGTTACTGAGGGGGACAACGATATTTGTGTTTAAAAGTCGTTGAAGTTGCCAACTTCAACGACTTTTAGAACGCTCTGACGAATGATAAATAACTAAAATACATGAACTACATCATTTTT
>JAYTUR010000947.1:0-13633 GCA_043744475.1 Saprospiraceae bacterium
GAAAAATTAACTTCGGTCTAAAAAAAGTAATTCAAAGCACGCCTTTCGAGCAAAGCGAGAAACAGTGAGTATTTTGCCGCTTGCGTAACATCAGTAAATGAATTGCACCTCTTTATTAATCCCATTGTAAGAAAAGTAAAAAAAGAAATCTGTACAAATCAGTCGCATCCGTTAAATCCGTGTACCATTGCGTAATATGTATCATTGAAACGGTACGATGACGAGTCCCAATGCCACTTCGTACCATTGTACCATTGCGTAATATGTATCATTGAAACACCCGCACATAATCCACTTCCATTGCCACTGGAAAAATGCTATCGTCAACACCCATTTTGCCACCCCAATTGCCGCCAACCGCTAAATTGAGCAATATATATTGTGGCTTATCGAAGGGCCATTCTGCACTTGTTTTATGCTCGTTATTTATGGTCATATAGACTTTATCGTCTAACAAAAAGTCCATTTTTTCAGCCGTCCACTCGATGGCGTATGTGTGAAATTCGGTGTACGGGTCTTTAATAAAAAGCCTTTTTGACTTTTGCGTTCCTTTCACATGATTATAAGATTTGGTATGAACAGACCCGACAATCGTATCGGGGTCATAACCGACATGTTCCATAACATCAATTTCACCACAAAGAGGCCAGCCTGCTTCTTTGATATTGCTGCCCAACGTCCAACCGGCGGGCCATGTGCCACGTCCTTTGGGCAATTTTGCTCGGAATTCGATGCGTCCGTACGTCCAATCGGCTTTGCCTTTGGTGAGCAAACGAGCCGATGTATAGTCCTTTTTTTCTCTTTTTTCTTTGCGAGCAATGATAGACAATACGCCATTTTTGACCATCGCATTATTGGTGTCCGCCTTCGTGTAATATTGCCATTCGTTGTTACCCCAGCCGCTGCCACCGACTTCATAGCCCCATTTTGTGGAGTCGGGCAAACCTGTGTAGTTAAATTCATCACTCCAGACTAATTTCCATTTTTTGCTCTTAGAATGAGAATTCTCTTTGTTATGCTTCATACTTTGAGCTTTTACTTCAAAAAAGCATAAAAAAATCAGGCTGAAAGCCAAAGAGAAAAAGTGTTTATTGTTCATTTTATATTTATTTTGAATTGAAAATTAATTTTTATACCCCTCAGTATTTTACCAAATATAGGTAGCAACACCACCTGCCGACAAAGAAGCTGTCGCCCATTTTTCCTTAAATTTGATATTAAACACCCCCTCAGTATTGCCGCTGTTTTCAACGATTAAAACCTTTTTTCCATCGGGTCTTAGAAATGCGACATTCTGCAAATTGCCTAAAGTATTGCTGCCAATACGCACCGAACCCGGCGGAACGAACTTAGCCGCATGAGCAATGATGTAATAGGCGACATTTCGAGTGACCGTTGTGCCAATCGTCAAAGCTCCTTTGCAGGTCGTACAACCACCGAGTGTATGCGGTCCAAATGTGGTATCATTTGCCAAATTCCATTCAAATGCCGTGCGACTCCAATTGCGCATCGAACCAATAATGACATTTTTGAGATGCCAATTCAAATCGCCGCCAAAATCACTATTCGAAGCGGTGTATTGTTCCGTAAAATAAAGACTTTTATCTGGGTGCGCGTCGTGAACTTTCGACAAAACACTGATATCACCCGCATACAAATGAAAGGCAGAACCCCAAACAAAGGGTTTTACTGAGGGGTCATTCAGAATCGTCAAAGGATAGTCGGGACGGTCGCAATTATGGTCGTAAATAATGATTTTCGTCTTTATGTTTTCTTTTTCAAATGCAGGACCTAATTGGTTCTTTATAAAATCCCGTTGTTGCTCTGCCAACATCAAAAGGCTTGGGTTGTTGCCTGGGTGTAAAGGTTCATTTTGGGGTGTAATCGCTTCAATATCAATACCTTCTGCTTTCATTTCTTTTATATATCGGACAAAATACTGCGCATAAGCGGCGTAATATTTAGGCTGCAAACTACCACCTATGAAACTAAAAGTATCTTTCATCCAAAGCGGCGGCGACCACGGCGTTGCCAATATTTTTATTTTTGGATTGATGCTTAAAATTTCTTTCAGCAAAGGAATGACATCTTTTTTATCTTCATTTAGACTAAAATGGGTCAAATCCACATCGGTTTGCCCTTGCGGCATATCGTCGTAGGTAAAAGTCGTTTCATTCAAATCCGATGCTCCGATGCTGATGCGTAAGTAGCTGATTGCTGTTTGGTCTGTTGAAAACAACTCTTGCAACAATGTCGCTTTTTCAGCACTCTTCATACGATTGATGACCATCACACTGCCACCCGTTAAGGTAAAACCAAAGCCATCAATAGTTTGAAATGTTTGCGTCGCATCAACGTCAATGGTTGGAAAAGTATTCGTTTCAGTGCCAAAAACAAGCAATTGGGGCTGTTTTTGTAGCAAAACGGATTGGTCGCTTTTAGTCAACCAACAATCTATATCGTTTTTTTGATTGGAAACAGCATCTATTTTTTTTGTGCAACTGACCGTAACGATGGTTATAAATGCAAATAAGAGCGATTTGATAACACGCATAAATGATTGATTTTTAAACTGTTTTTAGAATATCCCAAATTTATAAAATGTCCGTTTCAATTTGGACAAAGTTGATGAAAATTGCTCTATTTACTATGAGAAACGTGAAAATATAGTTTTTTACTGAGGGGGTATTATTCTATGAAAAATAAGTGCTGCACTTAAAATATAGGCTGTTAAGGTCAGTATTTCCTTCCACAACACCGAAAGCATAAAACATGTGTTAAAATCAAGTTATTGTCTTGAATCTATTATCTTTGTTCAAAAGAACCCAACAGTTGTCAAACCAAAAACAACAATCAAACAAATAGACTTTTTTGCCAGCAAAACATGAGAATAAACAATCTAATTTCAGTCCTTTTCTTAGTCCTTGCAATTCCTGTTTTATGTCGTGGGCAAATTGTTGATTTCAACAGAAAGCCCATTTATCTACCTGTTTTTGACAAAACGGACAATTTTGATACGTCTTACCTCACTATTTTAGAAAAAGCCTTTTATCAAGCCAATGAGGATACACTTCGACTCGCCCTCATTAATGATTTAGCTTATTACTGGCATACCCGCAACCTCGATAAAGCGATGACTTTTACGCAACGAGGTTTGGCATTGGCAAAATACTTAAAAAATAAGCTTTGGGAAGGTAAATTGCAAACTACTCAAGGTGCTATTTTGCTGCGGACTGAAAAATTGGACTCTGCCTTTTTGGTTTTAGAACAAGCCAAAACGAAGGTTCGGAAAAAGGATTTGCCGTTGCTCAATACGGAGTTGGGCTATGTCATGGAACGACGTGGCTTGTTGAGTAATGCGACCGACTATGCTTTGGAATCTCTTAAATTGGGCGAAGAATTGAACGACAAAAAAGCTATTGCATTGGCTTACAGCGATTTAAGTGGTTTGCTGTGGAAGCAAAAAAAGTTTGAACAGGGCTTGGAATACGGTTTAAGGTCTGAAAAGACTTTTATACTGAGGGGTATCAAAGACATGGATTACAGCTTTACGCTCTATGTCATTGGCATTAATTATCTGGATTTGAAGAATTATAACAGTGCTTTGTTGTATTTTCAGAAAGCCATTGACATGAGTGAGCAATATGGTTTTTACAACAATCTTGCTGATGCTTATATTTCTTTGATTGATTTATCGGCTCTTTTGAAAGACTATAAGAAGGCAGAAGAAGCCGCTAAAAATGCCATCAAATACGCTAAACTGTTGGATAACAACTTCTTGCTCATGCGCTCGTGGTTGTCGGTGGCGAAAGTGCAAAATCTAACGAAACGCTCTGATGAAGCGATTGAAAGCATAAAAACGTGCCTACATATCGCAACGGATAAGTTTGGCGATAAATTTTATTTGCAACAAGCCTATAAGGAATTAGGCACAGCTTATGCCGCAACAGGCGATTTTGAGCAAGCACACACCGCCTTTTTGACGTATGATCAACTCAAAGACAGTGTTTTTACAGCCGAAGCCGACCGCAGAATGGCAGAGTTTCAAACGCAATTTGAGGTAGCGCAGAAGGAAGCGACCATCACGGCACAAGGTCAATCCCTTCAACAACAAAGAAGTTTGCAAAGCTTAACGTATGGCGTTGTAGGGTTGTTAGCATTCATTTTAATAGGGCTTTATTGGAATTTTAGGAACAACAAGCGTACAAGCCACAAATTGGAGGTTTTGAATAGTGATTTGGAAAATAAAAATAAACAACTCGACAAGCGCAATGCAGAAAATGAACTGCTGCTCAAAGAGATTCATCATCGTGTCAAAAATAATCTTGAAGTTGTATCCAGTTTATTAGCTTTACAATCGGCTCAAATTGATGACCCTGATGTTCAAGATGCGATGTTGGCAAGTCAAAATAGGGTTAATTCGATGGGTATTTTGCATCAAAAATTGTATCAAGGAGAACATTTAGCATTTATAGAAATGAAAAACTACTTTCTTAATTTGAGTGAAAATATCCTTGATTCTTACAATGCCACAGAACAAGTGACAGTTGATTGTCAGATGAATGAAATTCAGTTAGATGTGGATACAGCCGTTCCTATTGGTTTGATTGTCAATGAATTATTGACCAATTCCTTAAAATATGCGTTTCCGAAAGGACAAAAAGGCTTTGTGACTTTGCGTTTGGAAGATATGGGTGAAGACCATTTGAGGCTAATTGTAACGGATAATGGCATTGGAAAATCCTTGAATGGTCAACCACAAGGAACAGGATTTGGAACGCAATTAGTCGCGCTGCTGACAAAACAACTCAACGGCACATTGCAACAAGAAGTAAACAATGGAACGGTCATTTCTATTCAATTTAAAAAACTTAAAAATGGATAATGGATAGTTGATAATGGATAGCGAATAATTATTATCAACTATCCATTATCAACTATCCATTATCAACTATCCATTATCAACTATCCATTATCAACTATCCATTATCAACTCTTTAAAAATGGGCTCACCTATTAAATTACTGATTATAGAAGATGAAATGATAATCGGGGCTAAAATCTCGATGTTACTCTCCGCTTTAGGCTATGAAGTCACAGGTATCATTCCGCGTGGCGAAGAAGCAGTGATGCACGTCGAGGAAAACCAGCCCGATATTGTACTGCTCGACATCAACTTAAAAGGTCAACTCGATGGCATCGAAACGGCACATTTGATTCATAAAATAGCTGATATTCCCATTATTTATCTAACAGCTAATTCGGATGAAGGCACTTTCAATCGAGCAAAAGCCACTCGCCCTTATGCTTTTATTTCAAAACCTTTCAAACAAATTGACTTGCAACGCGCCATTGAATTAACGATTAGCCGTATGGCAGAAGACCAAACAGGTAAAATAGAAGTAAGTGAACATATCGAAATGGAATCAAAAGAAGCCGACGAGCCATTCATTTTGAGCGACCGTATTTTTGTGAAACACAAAGAAAAAATGGTCAAAATATTCATCGCCGACATTCTTTACATAGAGGCTGACCGCAATTATTCGCATATTTTTACACAAAACAAGGAGTATATGCTCACTATTACCCTCAAAGCGATTGAGGATAAAATGCCTTCGCATCACTTTTTGAGAGTCCATCGCTCGTACATTGTCAATCTGGCGCAAGTAGATGAAGTGGCAGAAAACCACGTCATCATTGGAGAAAAAGCGATACCCCTCAGTATATCGTCGCGAGAAGACTTGTTGAAGCGGTTGCAGACCATTTGAGTGTTATGAGATTTAAAACGGAAGGTCGTCGAGTTGTCAACTTCGACGACCTTTTTTTATTTCTTCAAAAAACCTTCGGATAAAAGTTCCCTTGTTTCGGACAGAATAACCCCTAGTTCGTCCTCAGTGAGTTGTTCGCTGTTGATACAATGACTATTTTGCAGCAACATTTAGAAGACAACAACCACAACCTGTATGACAATCAAAAAATCAAGTCACTTAAGACAATTAAATTCGCTTTTATTCTTCAAAATCTAGTAACTTGCACTATGTTTTAACGAAAAACACTGCTTTTAAACCGCCCATCTTTTCATTTTTATTTTCTAATTTTTAATCAATCTTTCAAATGAAATTAAACTCAATTTCTCTTTTAATTGTAGGCTCAAGTCTGCTCGCTATTGTCGCATGTCAAAAAGACAATGTTCTTAATGATTCTAACATTGTCGTACCGACATCTGTTACCGAATCATTTCGTCGTTCTTGTGCATCTGATGCCTATAATGAGGCGTTGATGGCAGCCAACCCCGAATACAAACGCAATCACGAAGAAAGTGAACTATTAACCCAACGATTCACAGAAAATTATGAAAAAGGTATTATCCCACGTGGCATCGTTACGATTCCTGTTGTATTTCATGTGGTGTATAACACTGCTGCACAGAACGTTACTGATGCGCAAATTGCCAACCAATTAGCGGTTTTAAATGCCGATTATCGCAAACAAAATACCGATATTGGGCTTGTGCCGACTGTTTTTCAAGGCGTTGTGGCTGATGTGGAAGTCCAATTTGTGATGGCAAAACGGACACCCACGGGTGCTGCAACGACTGGTATTGTCCGCAAAGCGACTACATCGGCAAGCTTTACGACCGACGATAAAGTTAAGAGTGCCTCAACAGGTGGTGACAACGCATGGGATGCCGCCAGATACTTAAACATCTGGCTTTGCAATCTCGGTGGTGGTCTTTTAGGCTATGCTACTTTCCCAGGCGGTCCCGCTTCTGTTGATGGTGTCGTTTGTTTGTACAGTTCTGTCCCGGGTGGTACAGCTGCTCCTTACAACAAAGGACGTACAGCGACACATGAGGTCGGTCATTGGCTCAATTTATACCATACTTTCCAAGGTGGTTGTGCCAGAAGTGCAACAAATGGCGGTGATTTCATTGCTGATACACCCGCAGAAAAATTGGCGGCTTTTGGTTGTCCGACTAATCGCAATACATGTACAACGGAAACAGCACCTGATATGACCGTTAACTATATGGATTATACAGACGATGCGTGTATGGTTATGTTCTCTTCGGGACAAAAAACACGCGTTCACTCTATATTCAGTACAGGCAGTCCACGTGCCAGCCTTTTGACTTCTTTGGGTGGCGTTGCACCTTGATAAAAGGCGTTCATGTTTACACAAGTGTCGGATACATTGAAAGTTAATGCTGTCAACTTAAGGTAAAAGCATTGTTTAATAAAGTAATTTAAGAGCCTTATTCTTAGCTTTTTTGCGAAAAAAACTTAAAATAAGCTTCTGAAATGATTCTTTTCCAGATTTTACAACAATTTAATTCCACTAAATTGACAGCATTAACATTGAAAGTATCCGACACCTCATTCGCAATAGTAACTATACTATATCCCCCTCAGTATTTTCGCCATTTTTTTAAATGACAAATCTAATTCTAAGATGAAAACAATCATTCTAAATACCCTCTTCTTATTAACCACTACGGCAGCCTTTGGGCAAATTTATGAAAACGGTGTCCGCATCGTCTGTACTTGCGAAGTTGGGAAATTCATGCAACTCCCCTTATCAAAACGCAACGATATGGCTTATACCATCCAACCCTCTTGCCCATTGCACAAGCCCGCGGTGTTGCCCGCACCTGAAGGGTTTTACATTTCAAAAAGAAAGAAGAAAAAACATCTGCCCAGTAGAAAGGGGACGCATATCATCACCCCCCCCAGTAATTAAATCCATTTTCATCACTTTTATCAATCAACCTTTTACGAATGAAAAAACTGTTTATTCTCTCCTTTTTCATCTACATCCAGTTATCAGAGTCATTTTTGAAGGTAAAATGCGGGCGATGTTCGGGATGATATTCGGCGCAGGCATTTTGCTCTTCGTTTCTAAGAAAGAACAAATGGGAGAACCTGCTCATGGTTTTGTTCTATCGCCGCATGTTTTGGCTCGTTTTATTTTGGTTGATTCATGCCCATTTGATATAGTGGGAAAGGAAAAGCTACTGGTGTATCTAAGGTTGGTTTTGCAGGCAACTACCACATTAAATACTACTACGAGAATGGGTCGTTTTCGGATGAATATGACTTGGTCATTGAAAAAGTTGGAGAATTTTACGACCTATCTTGGATTACAAATGGTAAGGTTAGTGCAAGAGGTGTTGGAAAGGTGGTTGATAATCGCTTATTGGCGGGCTGGCGTAGAGTTAATGATTAACTTTCCCCCCCTCAGTATTTTGAGGTTAATTTCACAAAGTCCAAATTCTTATTTTCAATTTGAAATTAAAAAATAATGAAAAAATCTTTCCCACTTGTTTTAATTGTTTGCTTTTTGCTCTCTTGTAATCAGGATAATAAAATTTCACAGGGCAATGCTGACAGTAGTGCTTTGCAAAATAAAAAAATTTTGAATGTAGAGATTGATGCACTTAAAGCATCTCCTGCAAACTTTAAACTCCTGTTGGATAATGAAAATGTAAGAGTGTTAGAATATACTTTAGATGCAGGTAAAAAGGACGAATGGCATACGCACCCCGCTAAGTCTTCATACGTTGTTTCTGGTGGACAGTTAAAAGTATATCTTGAAAACGGCGAAACTATTTTGGCAGATGAGAAGGAAGGAACTGCCTCTTGGCTTCATGCTGTGGGCAAACACTATGTAGAAAATATCGGCAAGACTCCCGTCAAAATAATTTTGACAGAAATTAAGTCATTAGAAAAATCTCAATGACAAAAGGCAAATCAAAACTACCCTTAACATTGGGTTGGGGCAGCGTAAAATGACATCGTATAGACCCCTCAGTATTTTCACTCATTTTTTAACAATAAAACAAATTCAAAAATGAAAAAACTTAATATTTTTATCCTGTTTGTATTCCTGCCTTTTGTTGGTTTTTCACAATCAACCAAGACACTGATTGAATCCACTAATCAATTTCTCAATACGCTCAATGCCGATGAGAGGGGAAAGACGGTCTATGATTTCAAAGATTCGCTTCGCTATAAATGGACGAACTTGCCCGTTGGGTTGGTGCCTCGCCCAGGGATTCAATATGGTTCATTGTCTGACAAAAGTCGGATGGCATTTCATCGGGTGCTTTCAGCCATGCTCAGTTCGCAAGGGTATCTCAAAACCACCAGCATTATGCAATTGGACGATATTTTGAATACGCTGTATCAACAGGCTTTTGATGATGGTAAAATAGACCAAAAAATGCTTAAAAGGATGCAAGATCTTAAATGGGCTCATGGCAATTATTACATTTCGGTTTGGGGAAAACCCGATGCCAAAGCCGCTTGGGGCGTTAATTTTGGTGGGCATCATATCGCCATAAGCCTTACCACCGATGGCGAGAGTGTGTCCATGTCACCCTATTTTGTGGGTACCGACCCTTCGGAAGTGAAATCTGCCAAATATGCAGGTTTCAGGGTGTTGAGCAAAGAAGAAGATTATGGTTTTATGTTGATAAACGCCCTGACCGATGCTCAAAAATCAGTCGCTATTCTCAAACAAGCTGTGCCAAAAGACATTATCACTTCTCCACAAGGTAATCAACGCATTACGAGTTACTATGGCATTGCCGCAGGGCAGTTTGATGAATTGCAAAAAACGCTCTTGCAATTACTGATTGACGAATATACGCACAATTTTGAACACCAAAAAGCTCATCAATTGACGGAGAAAATAATGAAATCAGGGATTGAAAAAATCTATTTTGCTTGGGTTGGCAGTCTTGAAAAAGACAAACCACATTACTACATCATCAATGGACCCGATTTTTTAATTGAGTATGATAACGTAGGTTTTCAAAACGATGGCAATCATATCCACGCTATTTTCAGAGAAAAAGGTGGCGATTTTGGAGAAGATATTTTGAAAAATCATTATTTGGAAACAAAGCATTGATGAAAGAGAATGTTTTAGTTAACAGGCTTTTAATTGCCCCCCCCTCAGTATTTGAACCAATTTTTAACAATTTCAATCAATTTAACAATGAAAAAGATAGTACTCTATTTATACGCTCTGTTACTCTTGTTTTTTGGTTGCAACCACCAACAAAAAGCGTTGACAACGGTAAATGACATCGCTTACTTGCAAACAATACCACCCGCAAATTTCTGCGGTGTTACAAATGTTGCACTGAACACGCCGCCAGGATTCGACGGAACGCTTACGCCTTTATTCGCAGGATTAACGGACAATTTCACTTACCCCATCACGACGAAATCGAAGGTAGCTCAAAAGTATTTTGACCAAGGTTTGGTTTTGTCTTATGGTTTCAATCATCCAGAGGCGGCGCGTTCTTTTAAGGAAGCGATTCGTCAAGACCCCGATTGTGCGTCTTGTTATTGGGGTTTGGCTTATGTTTTGGGTCCCAATATCAACGCCCCAATGAGCAAAGATGTGTTATCAGACGCAAACGAAGCCGTACAAAATGCCCGTTTACGCGCCCATAAAGGCAGCCCAAAAGAAAATGCGTTGATAATTGCCTTATCAAAACGCTATCCAAAAGCCGATTCAGCCGATGCAAAACCGTTTTACAAAGCTTATGCTGATGCTATGAAAACAGTCCATGCGCAATTTCCCGATGACCTCGACATCGCCACGTTGTACGCAGAATCGTTGATGGATTTGCATCCGTGGGAATATTGGTACAAAACGGGCGAACCGCGCACTTGGACACCTGAAATATTGGATATTATTGAAGGTATTTTGAAAAAAAATCCCAAACACGTCCAAGCGGCTCATCTTTACATCCATGCCACCGAAGCGAGTAAAAATCCAGAACGGGCGATTCCTTACGCCAACACACTTCGCACGCTTATTCCCGGCAGTGGACACCTTTTGCACATGCCTTCGCACATCTATATCAATACAGGGCATTATCACGAAGGGGCGTTGGCAAATGAACGGGCGGTGAAAATGGACAGCAATTACATTGAAACGTGCCATATCGCAGGCGTTTATCCGATAGGTTATAATCTTCACAACTGGCATTTCCTCGTGGCAGCCTGTGCTTTGGAAGGTCGGGGCAAAAGGGCACTCGAAGCAAGCCAATATATGTCGAAATACGCCGCAGATAGAGGTTTGCAAGTCCCAGACCATGCGTGGCAGCAAGTGCTTTATGCTGTGCCGTGGTATATTATGGTCAAGTTTTCGATGTGGGATAAAATTTTGGTTGAACCAAAACCCAATGACTCGCTCGTTTATCCAACGGCGGTTTGGACGTATGCCCAAGGCATGGCTTTTGCGGCAAAGGGCAACACCCAAAATGCGTTGGTAAATTTAGCGCAAATGAAAAAATTTGAAACCGATACGTTGATTGCGAAGATATATTTCAATGATAGCACCAAAGCCACGCTTCTTATCTCAATTGCGCGACAAGTGCTTGAAGGTGAAATTGCTTATCGCAAAAAGGATTTCCCAACTGCCTTAAAATTGCTGCAAGAAGCGGTGAAACACGAAGATAATTTGTATTACGATGAACCGCCCGATTGGTTTTTTTCCGTCCGTCACAACCTCGGTCACGTCCTTATCGAAGCCCGTCAATACGCCGAAGCCGAAGCTGTTTACCGTGAAGATTTGAAGATTTATAAAGAAAATGGCTGGGCACTCGTGGGTTTGTACCAATCTTTGAGGGGACAAGGAAAAAAAACAGAAGCACAAGCTGTCAAGTACCGCTACGACAAAGCATGGCAATTTGCGGATGTTCCTTTGACGGGTTCGGTGCTTTGAAAAGATACCCCCTCAGTATTTGAATAGTTTTTTAACAATTTCAATCAATTTAACAATGAAAAAGACAATCAATGCTTTCTTAGTTCTGTTTTTACTGGGTCTTTCTTTATCCGTTTATGCTCAACAGCAAAAGAAAACGATACCGCCGATAAAGTATGGTAGTAATGCCAAAACAGGAAAATATTTTTCCACGGGTGGCATAAAACTATATTATGAAACCTATGGTCAAGGCAAACCTTTATTGCTCATTCATGGTAACGGCGGGTCTATTAGAGATTGGCGGTATCAGATTCCTTATTTTTCACAATTTTTTAAAGTCATCGCGGTGGACAGTCGCGCGCAAGGCAAATCGGTTGATAGCAGCAATGTCCTCAATTATGAAATGATGACAGATGATTTTGATGCTTTATTGACGTATTTAAAAATAGATTCCGCTTACGTCATTGGTTGGAGCGATGGTGGCATAAACGGCTTGTTATTGGCAATTCGACATCCACAGAAAGTTAAGAAATTGGCGATAACAGGGGCTAATTTAACACCCGATACTGCCGTTATTGACCCTGCGGGTACAAAAATGATAGCTGAAAATTTGACCCAATTACGGTCAGCCAAACAAGATGCCGCGACTAAAAATACCATTAAACTCCTGCACATGATGGAGATAGAGCCGCATATTGCGCTCTCTGATTTGCATAAAATTAAATGTCCTACGCTGGTAATGGGCGGCGATTTTGATGTGATCAGACCTGAACATACTTTACAAATATTTCAAAATATACCACAGGCGTATTTGTGGATTTTACCTGAATCGGGGCATGGCACAGTACATCATTATAAAAAAGAATTTAACGCCAAAGTCCTTCATTTTTTTACAAATTCTTACAAAAAACCGAATTGGATAGACTGGAATCCGTAGTATGTAGAAGAGGTTTACCCCTCAGTATTTTTAGCTATCTTTATCAATTTTTAATCAAATAAATCAACTTTATGAAAAGCAAATCAATAACCCAATCTATGAAAAAATCAATTACAATGTCCTTTTCAATACTTGCCTTTTTAAGCATCATCACCATTAATAGCCAAGCCCAAGGCACAAGGTTGCTTCGACAGCCCGATATAAGTGCGACACACGTCACCTTTGCCTATGGTGGTGATATTTGGGTTTCAGAATTGAATGCCACAAATGCCGTTAGACTGACCAGTACCGCTGCGGTTGAAGGACATCCGCACTTCTCACCCGATGGCAAATGGATAGCTTTTTCCTCAAATAGGTCAGGTTCCGATGCCGTTTATGTCGTGTCCATAGCAGGTGGCGAAGCGAAAAGGCTTACTTGGCATCCAAGTAGTGCGATTGTCAGAGGTTGGAGCAATGATGGTAAACAAATCCTTTATGCCTCGAATCGAGAAACGGCACCTAGTTCTTACAATCGGCTGTGGTCAGTACCTGCACAGGGCGGTATATCAACATTATTAAGCAATCAGTGGGCTTACGATGGGGCTTATTCTCCCGAGGGTAATCAAATAGTGATTGATAAAATGTCCCGTTGGGATTTTGAGTGGCGAGGTTATCGCGGTGGTCAAAACACGCCTTTAATTATTTTGGATTTAAAAACGTCAAAAGAAGAATTGATACCGAATAACAAAACGGCGGATATTCAACCCATATGGCTCAACGACAATATCTATTTCCTATCTGATAGAGACTTTACGACCAATATTTGGTCTTTTAACACCAAAACAAAAGCCTTGAGTCAAATAACCACCTTTAAAGACAGTGATGTGAAAGCCTTATCGGGTAATAAAGGCACGCTTATCTTTGAACATGACGGGTACTTGTCTTTATACAATCTGTCTTCAAAAACAATTAAAAAACTCGACATTCAAGTCA
>JAYTUR010000948.1:0-3453 GCA_043744475.1 Saprospiraceae bacterium
TGGAAATACAAAAACCGCTTTTTGTCCATACTTAATTGGAAGCGTTAATAGTCAAAAACATATCCTTACAAGTAAAATTGAGATTTTTATTGTTGTAAATACTTGATTTGATTTCAATAACTTATCTTTGCACGTCTTACCAAATATCACTATTCAAATTTATTACGCCCTTTCGTATCATACAAAGCATGTCGTTACTGAGGGGGTCTGTTGAACTAAAGTCAACTGATTAATGTCTATTTCTTATAAAAATCAAACTTAATAAATGAGTGAAATTCTGAACGTACACGCCCGTGAGATTCTCGATTCGCGTGGCAATCCGACTATTGAAGTTGAAGTATTGACCGAAGGCGGTTTTATGGGTAGAGCTGCCGTACCATCTGGTGCCTCTACTGGAACGCACGAAGCCGTTGAGCTTCGCGATGACGACAAATCACGCTACCTCGGCAAAGGCGTTTTAAATGCTGTCAAAAATGTCAATGAAGTTTTAAACGAAGTCCTACACGGTCAAGATGTATTCGAACAACGGATGATTGACAATTTGATGATTCAAGCTGATGGCACTTCTAACAAAGGTAAATTAGGCGCAAATGCCATCCTCGGTGTCAGTCTTGCCGTAGCTAAAGCGGCAGCACGCGAATCCAATCAACCATTGTATCGCTATGTCGGCGGTGTCAATGCACACGTTATGCCTGTCCCAATGATGAATATTTTGAACGGCGGCGAACATGCGGACAACTCTATTGATTTTCAAGAATTTATGGTTATGCCCGTAGGTGCAGAGACTTTCAAAGAAGGTTTACGCATGGGCGTTGAGATTTTCCATGCCTTGAAAAATGTCTTGAAAAAGAAAGGTTATTCAACAAATGTCGGTGATGAAGGTGGTTTTGCACCAAACATCAAAAGCAATGTTGAAGCCATTGATACGGTTATGATTGCCATTGAAGCAGCCGGTTACAAGCCGGGTGTAGATGTGATGATAGCTATGGACGCGGCGGTGAGTGAACTCTACAATGCTGAAACAGGTATGTATATTTTCAAAAAATCATCAGGTCAACAGATGACTTCACAGGAATTGGTGGAGTTTTGGGTTGATTGGAGCAATAAATATCCTATTTTAAGCATTGAAGACGGTCTTGCAGAAGACGATTGGGCTGGTTGGAAAAGCCTAACTGAAAAGATCGGCAACCGTATGCAATTAGTCGGTGACGATTTATTTGTGACGAACGTCACGCGCTTACAACAAGGCATTACAAACAATATTGCCAACTCCATCCTTGTCAAAGTAAACCAAATTGGCTCTCTATCTGAAACCATTGACGCAGTCAATCTTGCAACACGTAATGGTTACACAAGTGTTATGAGTCACCGTTCAGGTGAAACTGAAGACACGACCATTGCTGACTTAGCGGTTGGCTTGAATTGTGGGCAAATCAAAACAGGTTCGGCAAGCCGCAGCGACCGGATCGCTAAATACAATCAGTTGCTCCGTATTGAGGAGGAATTGGGTGCAACGGCGGTTTATCCCGGTAAGTCATTGATGCGTTAATCTTCGTTTCTTTTAGAAAAAAAATAGCCTCCTCGGATTTAACTTTTTGGTTAAAATACTGAGGGGGCTTTTTTTTGTTATTCAAAAACGGAATTATCTACTTATGCGACAATGCACATTTACAAAATTTACAAAATTTCGTAAATGTTGATAATCAATAAGTTATGACTTTATTCAGAAGACTTTAAAAGTTTTCAGAATATTATATTATCAAAAAAGCAGTTTTAACTTTTTAGTTAAATTATTTATTTCTATTTTTTAAATATGCCAATAACTTTAATTTTGTACCATCAAAAACGGCATTGACATCTTCCGAAATCTTAAAACGAAGTACAAGGAAAATATATAAAATGCTAACAATCAAACCTTTGATAAAAATATTGGCAAAAGCATTGCCTATTTTTGGTAAAGAAGTCAAATATACTGAGGGGGTCATATAAGCTGCAAACCAAGCCAATAAACCAAATGCCATAACCCACAACATACGCTTATCCAAAGGCTGAATACCCATTTTTTGTTTGATAAAAAACAAACGCCAAACGTTGACAAGTGCAATAGAAATGAGAGTTGCCAAAGCCGAGCCTTCTATGCCCATAATGGGAATTAGAGCTAAATTCAAAACAATATTCAAGGCAGCCATAGTCGCAAATGAGCGAAAATTGAAGCGATAATGCTCTGAAAAGGTGATAATTTCAGCATTTGTCCCTGTCGCCATATCTGCCAAACGCGACAAACCGAGTATCAAAATAACCCATTTGCCTGTCCGATAGGCTTCACCATTTTTAATCATTAAATCAAATAACGAATCGGCACAAGCCCATACACCTGCCAATAGAAAAACACCCGCAATGACTTGAAGTAAAGCCGTTTTTCGATAAATTTCAGTGATATGCACCCAGTTTTTTTCAGCAATTGAAGTTGCAATTAATGGCTGCGCTATACCTGACAAGGCTTTACGTGGCACGTCAATCGCTTCGGCAATCATAGCACCAAATCCAAAAATGGCTAATTGCTCATAGCCGAGCAATGGTGCAATGAACAATTTGTCTGCTTGCTGCGCAAAAACGCTGCCCAAAACGATGAAGAAGTTAAAACTTGAAAATCGAAACATGTCGAGCGCATGTTTTTTCATCAAATCTCCCCCCCTCAGTATAGACGAATGAAAACTGGCTTTTCGCAGAAAATAGACATAACCGACAACGCCCATCAGCATCAAAAAGAAGGTTAAAGCCAAGCCTTTGAATAAGGCTGCGAAACCAATGACACCAAAGAAATAAAGCAGAACAAGCGTCGGTTGCGCTATTTTAGGCAGTAGGTTTTGAAAAATAGAAGGCACCACGATACGGTTTTGATTAGCCGCAAAGGATATAAACAGGGTTGACAACGCCACTAGTACTGTAAAAATCGAGATAAAATGCAAAGAATTAAGAAACTGTTCGCTGTCTTTTTGGAACAATGACGCTAAGTCATTTCTAAAAAAATAAATCAAACCAACAAAAAAAAGGCTTGAAATCAAGGTAAAAATGGTCAAAAGAGGTAGAAAACCATTGTCTTTGCCATCTTCGGTTTTGAAAAACGGGTAAAAACGGGTCGCAGTCATACTCGACGCAAAGGACGCAAAAGGAGCAAAAAAAGCGGCTGTGCTGATGGCAAACTGAATGATGCCCATATCCGTTTTGTCAATCAGCGTATAAATAAAAATGGAACTAATGGCACCGATGCCTACGCCAAGATAACTCACAAGGCTGTTTTTGATGCTTTGACGTTTGATGATGCCCATAATATCGAGAATCTAAAGAATGTAAGTATGCAGAATAAAAACATGTATTACTCAATAACTAAAGTCTGCTGTGTTGTATATGCTTCAAATATTTGATTCAAAATGTCTTGAATATCAAAGCGTT
>JAYTUR010000949.1:0-3448 GCA_043744475.1 Saprospiraceae bacterium
TAAACTGCCTTTTTGTTGAATTGAGTGTATAACCAATTTTCACATCCCAACGGAAATACGGCGATTGTTGTTCACTGAAAGCCTTTGTTTGGTCACGAACTTCTTCGCCTTTGGCTTTTGATGCCACTAAGTCTATCGGCGTTTGGTAGCGACCACCTGCCGTTGTCAATTTAGTGTCAATGGTAAATTTATTTTGTTTTGATTTACCGAATTTAAACTCTTTTCCTGCCAAGATATTGAGAATATAGTTGGAATTAAATGCTGTGTTGCGCTCAATGCCGTCCGAACCCTTGTATTTTGAATCAAAAAGTGAAGCGGTCATTAAGGTGTACCAACCCGCCGAAAAGAACTTTTCAACCGTCAGTTCTAAGCCAATATTTTTCCCCGAACCGTCATTTATCAAACCTGAAGGGACGACGAAGCCAAAATCTGCCCCTTGATTCAACAAAGAATAAGAATTTCGCTTCAAACTTTCGACAGGGACACCCCTCAGTATTTGGTAGTAGGTTTCGAGTTTTCCATGCCAATCAGAGCCAATTTTGACATCATAACCAACGACAAAATGGTGGCTTTGGGTAAAATCAAGGTCTAAATTCGTCTTTTTAAGCGTTCCGTCAGGCAATTTTGTTTCGTCGAGCATGACGGGCAAAGGCTGCATTTGACTGTGTAAACCATAGCCAATACTCAAAGATTGGTTCGGTTTCACGTAATAATTGACCGCCAAACGGGGTTCAATCGCATAGTTTTTATTCGTTTCAAGGTATTGCGTATGAATACCAGCATTAATCGTCACTTTATCGCTCGGCTTGTATTGCGCTTGAGAATAGAGTTCAGAAAGCGTCATTTGCCCTTTGGATGTGCGGAAAGGCACCCAAACGTTGTTGCTATCAAGGCTTTTTGAATCAATATCGAGGTTCATATTTTGAACCAAAACGCCTGTTCGCATAGACCATTGGGCATTGAATTTTTTGTTCACATAACTTGATAAGCGGTATGTCGTGACAAAATCGCTGATGTCGAGATTGTGCTGTTTTTTTATCGCCCCTTTGTCTTTATACACATTAAAAGTATTGCCCGAATATGAACCTGAAAGGACGGTGCGGATGTAGGTGTTGTTGTCAATAATGATATTGTGGCGCAAGCCAATGATGCCCAATTTGGAATCGGCGTAACTGTCTTCCGATTTGTCGGCAAAAAAGTCGTCTTCGCTTAGTTGTTCGCCA
This sequence comes from Saprospiraceae bacterium, assembly GCA_043744475.1. Classification (GTDB taxonomy): domain Bacteria; phylum Bacteroidota; class Bacteroidia; order Chitinophagales; family Saprospiraceae; genus JAAFJT01. The sequence goes on from JAYTUR010000949.1 coordinate 1,224, forward strand.
ATAAAATCAATATTACTCAATGCACCGATACCGAAAAGAAAGAATTTCCCTGCTTTGGTTTGACCCAAATCCACATTGAAAGTCAAGTCTTTGTAACGGGGCAAGGCGGCGGTACCGACATTGATGCCTGCTTTTTGCGCCAACTCAACAAAAGAATGACGGTAGGCAACGACAAAAGAGCCGTTTTGCCCATTGCTGTTTGCTTTTTTACTGAGGGGTCCTTCTATCATCGCTTCAAGCCCACTGAAAGCGGACAACTGCGCCGTAAATTCATATTTTTCTTTATTGCCATTCCGCAAACCGATGTCGAAGACACCTGCGTTGGCGTTGCCATATTCGGCAGGAAAAGCAGAGGTTAAGAAGTCCGAATTGCGAATCATATTTGGGTTCATAGCGGAAACGGGTCCGCCTGTTGTGCCCAATGTTGAAAAGTGATTGGGGTTTGGAATTGGAATGCCTTCCAAACGCCATAGTACGCCGGTGGGCGAGTTACCGCGTATAACAATGTCGTTTCGGCTGTCATTATTCGTTGCGACACCTGCAAAATTGGCGGCGAGGCGGCTGACATCATTGCGTCCGCCTGAATAGCGTTGAACTTCTTCGACATTGAATTGACGTGATGAAATGGTTGCCAATTCGTTCATTGTCAATGTTTTATCCACTTTGCCAGAAACAGTAACAGCATCGAGTTTGGTGACGGATTCTTCGAGAGAGATGGTCAAAACGGTTTCTTTTCCTGCATTGACAACGATATTGGGCAAGGTCGAAGCATTGTAACCGATAAAACGAATGACGAGTTGATAACGTCCTGTTGGTACATTGGGCATATTAAAAAAGCCATTTTCATCGGTGACAGAACCGATAAGCGGATTTGAGCCTTCGATGACAACAGCCGCGCCGACAAGCGGGGTTTCTGATTGTTTATCTAAAACAATTCCGCGAATGGTTTGGGTGATTTGAGCAAAGCTAAAGTGCCAAAAAGTCAATAAAGTGAGTGTTAAAAACAGTCGGGTGGTTTTCATAACATTTAGATTTTTTTGTTAGACAATTGAGTGTATTATTTAAAGACATTGTAAACCTAATGTCACCTTCATAAAAATGAGGAATTAAATGATGACACAAAAATCACTCGAAATACTGAGGGGGGCAATCGGAAAGTTATGAACTGTCAAAAACGAGGAGTGAACTGTAAAGACATAAAAAAACGAGAGCAACTTGTCGTAGCTCTCGTCAGTTAACAAACCCTTTTCGTCAGAAAAGAACAAAATAATGTGATTGGAATATCACGCATAATTTTTAAAAATTATGTGTGATATAGCATTCAATGCTTTTGTTATTCTCTGCAATAAAGTTAATTTGCAAGATTTGCAACAAAAGTAGAGATAAATATTTGGGAACAGCGTATTTTGCAATGTGCATTCGTCGAAAAAAGTCTTAAAAAAATAGTTTTTAATTCCTTTTATCTTAAAAATCTTTTTTACCCTACATAATAGTAATGTTTTTTATCTTTGATAAAAATTACGTTTTTTGCAAAATTTGCAATAATAAAAAAAGTACGCCTAATATTTTTTGTATGTTCGGAGGTCAAACTATATCCTGTAAATCCTAAATGTTAAATCAAGTTATGAGTGTCACATTGCTTAAAAACGAACGAAAAGACTTGATAATGCGTCAAGTGAATATCCATACACGGGTCACTTTCAGCGACTTGAGTAATCTAACAAAAGTTTCAGAAGATACGATTCGGCGAGACCTTAATGAGTTAGCAATCGAAGGGCGTGTTATTAAAGTGCGCGGCGGGGCGATGGTCAGTACGTATCACCCAAGCGCCGTGCAGTCAGAGGTATATGCTTTGAGTAGTAAGCAAATTATTGCTCAAAAAGCCTTAAAATTGATACAAAATGGTATGTATGTGCTCATCGGTGGTGGTACGACGGTGCGCGAATTGGTACGCATGATTCCCGAATCTTTGACGGCTACTTTTGTTACGGTTAATCCATTTACGGTCATGGATTTGGTGGAAAAGCCGAATATTGAAACGATTATGATTGGTGGAAAAATATCGAATTACAGCAGAATGTCTGTCGGTGGCAACGTTATTCAGAAGCTGTCGGAGATAAAAGCAGAGCTCTGCATTATGGGTACAAACGCTATAAATGTAACGGACGGCTTGATGGATTCGGACTGGGAAAGTGTGCAAGTCAAAAAAGCGATGATAAAATCGG
>JAYTUR010000950.1:0-3445 GCA_043744475.1 Saprospiraceae bacterium
CTTTCATTTTAGCCCAATCGTCGCCTGTAATGGTGTTTGCAACAAGAAATTGAATAAATTTTTTTTCTAAAGGTTCAAGTTCCTCGTTTGTTAATCTTCTGAATTTCATACTGTTCAATCGTCTAATTGCTTAGTTTTGTCTATCAAAAAAGATATTAAAGCACTATTTTACTGAGGGGTGTGTTTTGTTCAAACTTTGCAAGAGTTTATGAACTCTACCAAACTTGTTTTAACATTGCACTCGGTTTTGCTCTACAAATTTCTGTATTTTAATTCACAATATTATCACAAACTAAAATTCTATGTTACTCAATACCTTATTGGTTGATTTGTCATTGCCCAATTTCGCTTCTGGGGATGTGTGGTTGAGCCTCATTACTTTAACTTTTTTAGAAATTGTCTTAGGTGTTGACAACATCATTTTTGTGTCTATTGTTGCCAATCAGTTGCCGCACAAAGAACAGGCTAGAGCGCGTAACTATGGTTTGATATTAGCGATGTTATTCCGTTTGATGCTTTTATTGGGTATCGGCTTCATTTTATCGCTTGATGAACCTGTTTTGACCATTCCGTTCTTAAATGACCATGGCGAACCACTCGGTTTAAGCTTTAAAGATATGATTTTAGCGGCAGGAGGTTTGTTCCTTTTGTACAAGAGTACGACGGAAATTCACCATAAATTGGAAGGAAAAGAAGAGGAAATCAAGGCAAAAGCCAATTCAACGATGACATCTGTGATTATTCAGATTTGTATTGTGAACATCGTTTTTTCATTCGATTCTATCCTCACAGCGATGGGTATGACGCAAGTTGTATCGGTGATGATGATTGCTGTTATTCTTTCTATTTTAGTTATGATGGCATTTGCAGGACCTATTTCTAAGTTTATCAATACACATCCAACGATGCAAATGTTGGCTTTGTCGTTCTTAATATTAATAGGTGTCATGTTGATAGCAGAAGGCTTTCATCAGCATGTTTCCAAAGGTTATATCTATTTTGCGATTGCCTTCTCGCTTGGTGTTGAGATGCTCAATTTGCGTTTGCGTAAGGCTTCTGACCGTGTTGTAAGGCTTAATTCAGTCGCAAAAGCTGCAAATGAAGAAAAAGAAGGACTTTAATTTAATGGATAATTGATAACGGATAGTTGATAATGGATAACGGATAATGATTGAAATTATCCGTTATTCATTATCAACTATTCGCTATCAATTATCAACTATCCATTTAAAAAATATGTTTTTTAGACGCAACAATCTTAACATCGGTATCGGCTTGGGTATGTTAATTCCCATTGCTGTTTTTGGTTTACTATCGAGTATTATAAGCCTTTCTGGTTTATCTTTTAAAACAAGAACCTTAGCCCTTATCGCTATCTGTTTGAACATGCTTATTGTTCAGATGTTCAGAAAGAACCGCGCCAATGAATCCATCAGAGGCGTTGTTTTAGCAACGGTTGTGATGGCTTTTGTTTGGTTTTCATGGTTTTACAAGGAGATTATGGCAGAATGGTATTGAATAACTAAAGACAATAATACAAATTAATGGACGAATCCGCCATTTTTTGGGAAGAACCCCTATTCGACAATGTAAACATAACAGAAGCCTTTAACGCTGATTACATGTCGTTGACGGAATGGGAAAACATGTTGGCTACTGGGTGGCGGCACAATGCTATGATGTTTTTTAGGGTGAGTTCTCAATTGGGTGACGACGGTAATAATCTCGATATTTTGCCTATTCGGTATCAATTGAATCAGTTTGAAATGTCAAAAAGTCAACGTAAGATTTGGCGTAAAAATCAGGACTTGACCTTCAAATTAGTACCCCTCAGTATCACCGACGAAATGCACTTTATGTTTGAACAGCATACAAGGCGGTTTAAATCGAATGTGCCACATTCCATCTTCGATTTTGTGTCAAGTGTGCCTAATAAACCCTTTCCGACCTATCAATTTGAGGTTTATAAGCTCGATAAACTCATTTGTTGCACTTTTGTAGATATTACGCATAACACTTTGAGCAGCACTTATGCGATGTTTGACCTTGAAGAATCGAAACGTAGTCTCGGCATTTTTTCTATGCTATTAGAAATGTTGTATGCCGTAAACTATAAAAAAGCGTTGCATTACCCCGGTTATGCGTTTCTGCAACCTTCTTATATGGATTATAAAAAACAGTTTGCAGGAGCAGAATATTATGATTGGCTCACAATGAGTTGGTTTAAACTTTAAAAGTCATTTGGTCAATAGTCATTTGTCATTGTGTCTTGCGATAGGTTCATAATGACAAATGATACAATGACAAATGACTATTGACATAAATAAATGAAATACTACATTATAGCTGGCGAAGCCTCAGGCGATTTACATGGCTCAAACCTCATTAAGTCATTGAAAACCAAGGATAAAAACGCTGAAATTTATGCCTGGGGTGGCGACATGATGGCTACTGAGGGGGCTGTTTTGCGGAAGCATTATCGCGATTTGGCGTTTATGGGTTTCCTTGAAGTCATCAATAATATTGGGACAATTTTCAAAAATATTGCTTTTTGTAAGAAAGACATACTTGAATTTCAGCCTGATGTCATCATTTTTATTGATTATCCGGGCTTTAATTTGCGGATAGCAAAATGGGCAAAACAGCAAAGTTTTAAGACATTTTACTACATTTCTCCTCAAATTTGGGCGTGGCATACCTCTCGCGTGCATGGCATCAAAGAACGCGTGGACAGAATGTTTTGCATCTTACCGTTTGAAAAAGATTTTTATAAAAAGTTTGATTACGATGTGGATTTTGTCGGGCATCCTTTGCTCGATGTGATTGCTGATGCTGAAAAAACGACCCTTGAGGATTTTAGACAAAATAATGGCTTAGATGAACGCCCTATCATCGCCTTATTACCGGGCAGTCGGAAGCAAGAGATTGAAAAGATGTTGTCTATTATGTTGACTGTTCAACCACATTTTCTTGATTATCAATTTGTTGTGGCGGCAGCTTCCGCGCAATCGTTGTCTTTTTATGATATTTTTTTAAAATATTCTGTTGACGAAGGAAATTCCGAAGATATCGGGAAAGGGGTCAAAATTGTTCAAAACCAAACTTATGATTTACTGCAACATGCCACGGCGGCGTTGGTAAAATCAGGCACTTCTACCTTAGAAACTGCATTGTTCGGCGTTCCAGAAGTAGTCTGTTATAAAGGTTCTAAGTTCTCGTATTCGATTGCGAAAATGGTGATTAAAGTGAAATATATTTCCCTTGTCAATTTAATTGCTGATAAAGAAATCGTAAAAGAGTTGATTCAAGAAAATTTGACTACTGAAAATTTAGTTCGAGAATTGCAAAATGCCATTGATAATCAAGTCATTATCAAAAAAGACTACGATATACTGAGGGGGCTGTTGGGCAACAAAGGAGCGAGCGATAAGACAGCTGCTTTGAT
>JAYTUR010000951.1:0-3438 GCA_043744475.1 Saprospiraceae bacterium
AAAGGCGATTTTTGAGCGCAGCGAAAAAGAGCCAGTAATATCTCCGAACTCACGTTTTATTAACAATTTCTTTATTAAAAAAGTTGAAAAGCGCTGTCATTAGTCATCATTCATCATTCGGTAAGGAATGCGTTGCACTATTGAACGCCCCAAAGTTACTTCATCAGCATATTCCAATTCGCCACCAAAAGAAATGCCCCGCGCCAATGTTGAAATTTTAACCTCATGTAAACTCAATTTTTTAGAGACATAATAAATCGTCGTATCACCTTCAATCGTTGGCGAAACAGCCATGATAATCTCTTTAATTTCGCCTTGTGCAATCCTGTCCATGAGCGATTCAATGTTCAATTCCTGAGGACCAACGCCTTCAATCGGGGAAATAACACCACCGAGAATGTGATACAAGCCCCGAAACTGCCCCGTTTCTTCGACCGCCATGACATCACGAATGCCTTCAACAACCATAACCGTTGCACGGTCACGACGCATATCAAGGCAGACGGAACACACATCGGCATCAGCAATATTATGACAAATACCACAGGTTTTGATGCCCGACCTCATTTGTAACAAGGCGTTAGCGAACCCCTCAGTATTTTCGTTGGGTTGTTTGACAAGATGAAGGACGAGGCGTAATGCTGTTTTACGACCAATGCCGGGCAAAGAAGCGAAGCCATTAACGGCTTCTTCGATAAGTTTAGAAGAAAAATTCATTCTGAAAAAATTAATGCCAAGTCTTGCTTGGCCAAAATGTAAATCTTTAAATTAAATATGCTTTATTTAGCTAAATGCTTTATTTTCAATAATTTATACAAATCATTGTATTAATAACCAACGCCAAATATCACCATCATCAGGATCGATCAATGCCTCAACAAACAGAAACCCTAATTTTTTTAAGACCGATACTGAGGGGTTATCATGCGCCAAGGTGTGCGCCATAATTTCTTTAACGGCCTCATGTTGCCAAGCAAAGTCAATCAAGCCTTGAGCGGCTTCCGTTGCCAAACCCTGTTGTCGATAACTGGCTTCAATTTCGTAGCCGATTTCAACCGTTCCCGCATCATCAGGTACACTTTTGTAACCACAAGTGCCTAAAAGTTTCCTGTCAACCTTGTGAATGATAAAAAAACTGCCCCAATAATTGCCATTTTCCTTAAAAGACGCATGAAAAAAATCAAGCGCATCTGCCATATCCGCGAAAGTCGTCCACGCTGTCGGCGTTTCAACATTTAACAACTGCCCTAATTTTGGAAGGTTTTTCTCGATAATGGCTTGAAAATGAGCCTCCTCCCAACGAACCAACTGCAAACGTGGTGTTTCAATCATTAAGTTTTAAATTTTGGACAAAAGTAAACAGAATATTAAGATTTAAGCGTCTGATATTGGCGTTTTTTGAACGATTGATTTTTTTGCCCCAAAACGGTCAATTTATGTTTGTCATAAAGTATCTTTGCCAAGTCTTTGGGATTAAAAGACACTTTTTTATTGCAAATCCAATTATTATCCAACCAAAAATATAAAAAGATATGGCAGAAGTAATCGTTATGCCGCGTTTAAGTGACTCGATGGAAGAAGGTGAAATCGTCGTGTGGCATAAAAACGTAGGTGATAAAGTCGAAAAAGGCGACTTATTAGCAGAAATTAATTCCGATAAAGCCACTATGGACTTTGAAAGCCCAAAGTCAGGCACTGTTCTCTTTGCAGCTAAAGTAGGCGATAAATTGCTCGTCGGGACACCTTTGGTCATCATTGGCGAGGCAGGAGAGGCTTATGAACATTTGTTAGGCGATAGTGCTTCAGCAGCGTCTTCAAATGGCGCAGCCGCAGCACCCACACCTGTCCCTCCCACGCCACAACCTGTTCAAACCGCATCCGCAGTACCCGTTGCGACTCCCTCAGTAGCTGTTGCTGAAACGCATGATTCAAGTCGTGTTTTCGCATCGCCTTTAGCAAAAGAAATGGCGAAGGCTGCAGGTATAGCCATTCAAAACATTCAAGGTTCTGGAGATAGTGGTCGTATTGTCAAAAGAGACATTGAAACAGCACTCACAAAAGTGGCAGCCCCCGCAGCTGTGACAACAGCACCTCAAACGGCAGCAAAAGCGACCCCCTCAGTATCTTTCGGTTCAGAAAGCTTTGAAGACCAACCACTTACGAGTATGCGTAAGATAATTGCAAAGCGTTTAAGCGAAAGTATGTTCACCGCACCGCATTTCTATTTATCAATGGAAATCAATATGGATAAAGCGACTGAATTGAGAAAACAACTTAATGAAGTGGCTGCACCTATTAAGATTTCTTTCAATGACCTCGTTGTCAAGGCTTGTGCGGTTGCTTTACGTAACCACCCTGTCATCAACTCATCATGGATGGGTGATTTCATTCGTCAAAACAACCACATTAATGTAGGCGTAGCAGTTGCGGTCAAGCAAGCGTTGTTCGTACCCGTTATTCGCCATGCCGATATGAAATCATTGGGACAAATCAGTACGGAAGTCCGCGAGTTGGCGGGTAAAGCCAAAGATGGAAAATTACAACTGCCTGAAATGCAAGGCAATACGTTTACAATTTCAAACTTAGGTATGTTTGACATCGAGCAGTTTACAGCTATAATCAATCCGCCAGACTCTTGTATTTTAGCTGTCGGTTCAATTATGCAAAAACCGATTGTAAAAAATGGTGAAATCGTCGTTGGCAGCATGATGAAAGTTCAATTGTCTTGCGACCACCGCGTTGTGGACGGCGCAACAGGTGCTCAATTTTTACAACAATTGAAAGGCATATTGGAAGACCCAATTCGTCTTTTAGTTTAATATAAGGTGTTAAATATCAATGCTTTAGTAACGAAAAACGCTGTTCTGAACTTTCAGACAGCGTTTTTCGTTTAGTAGTATAAATAAAAAATGAAAAAGACTATTGTTTTAGGTGCAACACCTAACCCCGACCGATACGCTTTTCAAGCCACAAAAAGGCTTAAAGCGCATGGGCATGAAGTAATCCCATTAGGTATCCGGAAAGGCGAAATTGAAGGTATAAAAATTGAAAACAGTACCCCTCAGTATGAAGGTATTCATACGGTAACTTTGTACCTCAATCCTGATTTACAGAAATCCTATTACGATTATATCCTTTCGTTAAAACCCAAACGCATCATTTTTAACCCTGGAACAGAAAATTTTGAACTGGTTCGTTTGGCAAAACAGCAAGGGATAGAAACAGAAATGGCTTGTACGTTGGTCATGTTGTCAATAGGGAATTATTAACCCCCTCAGTATTTGACCTTTTTTTCAAGTTTGTACAATGAGAAAAGGCTTCCCAGCATAACACTGGAAAGCCTTTTTCTATTTTGTATAAATCAGAATTAATAACCTGACTTATTGCCTTTGTAAGATTTTTTCTTCATCGAAGCAGGCTCACTCATTTCAGTTTCAG
>JAYTUR010000952.1:0-3435 GCA_043744475.1 Saprospiraceae bacterium
ATCACAGTTAGACCTTTAAGTTCAATTGTCGCTTCTTGAATTGGTCCAAAATTTCTAATTACAATTTTTTGCATAATCCTAAATTTTGCTCAAAATACACTTTTATTTAAAAAAAGCACCACCTTACTGAGGGGTGCTTTTTTGTTTAGAAAATTATCATTACACATCATAATTCAAAACCGGCGCCAACCATCTCTCCGCTTCCTCCAAACCAAAGTCCTTGCGTTCCGCATAATCCTCGACTTGGTCTTTTGAAATCTGACCTAAACCGAAATATTTTGAATCGGGATGACTGAAATACCAACCTGAAACGGCAGCTGTCGGATACATCGCAAAGCTTTCGGTTAAGGTGATACCCGTGTTTTCTTCGGGTTTGAGGAGTTGCCACAAAGTCCCTTTTTCCGTGTGTTCAGGACAAGCAGGATAGCCCGGTGCAGGTCTGATGCCTTTATATTCTTCTTGTACCAATGCGTCATTTGATAACGTTTCGTCTGTGGCGTAACCCCAAAACTCTTTGCGGACGCGCTCGTGCATCCGTTCGGCAAAGGCTTCTGCGAAACGGTCTGCTAAGGCTTTTAACAGAATAGCGTTGTAGTCGTCAAGGTCTTTCTCAAACTTCTCAACCCATTTTTCGATGCCAATACCCGCTGTTGTCGCAAAACCACCGATATAATCCGTCTTGCCTGATGATTTGGGTGCAATCCAGTCACTTAGGCAGTAGTTCGGCTGCCCAGGTGCTTTTTGGTTTTGCTGACGGAGGTGATGAAGTATCACGTTTGAATTTTCCAAAAGTTGAGAACTTTTGGAAAGTTGTAGTTCAATATCATCGTCATTGACGCTGTTCGCTTCCCAAAAACCGATAACGGCACGGGCTTGTAACCACCCCTCAGTAATGATGCGGTCGAGCATCTTTTGGGCATCATTAAAGAGCTTTGTCGCTTCCACACCGACTACTTCATCAGTTAAAATTGCGGGATATTTGCCGTGCAATTCCCAACTTTGGAAGAACGGTGTCCAGTCAATATAAGGGCGCAATTCTGCAAGGTCGTAGTTGTCAAATACTTTTGTACCTAAAAATGCAGGTTTCGGCGGCGTATAATCCGTCCAATCGACCTTTGTTTTATTGGCGCGGGCTTGACGCAATGTCAAATACTTTTTAGATGACTTACGATTGCCACGCAATATCCTAACTTGTTCGTAATCAGCACGTATGCCGTCAATATATGCCTTTTTTACTGAGGGGTCGTCTGCCATTAAAGAACTGGCAACAGCCACCGCACGGCTCGCATCAAGGACGTGAACCGCAATACCTCGCTTGTAATTCTGTTCAATTTTGACTGCTGCATGGGTTTTTGAAGTTGTCGCTCCGCCTATCATCAAAGGAATCGAAAAGCCTTGCCGTTCCATCTCTTTAGCAACGTGCACCATCTCGTCCAAACTCGGTGTAATCAACCCTGACAAACCGATGATGTCCACGTTTTCAGCTCTGGCTGTTTGCAAAATCTTTTCCGCAGGTACCATAACGCCCATGTCAATAATCTCAAAATTATTGCAACCCAACACCACGCCAACGATGTTTTTACCAATATCATGCACGTCACCTTTGACGGTTGCCATCAATATTTTACCTTTTGAAGAACTGTCCGTATTGCCTGTCCGCAACTTTTCCGCTTCGATGAAAGGGAACAAATAGGCTACGGCTTTTTTCATAACCCGCGCAGACTTAACGACTTGTGGCAAAAACATTTTGCCCGAACCGAACAAATCACCCACGACATTCATGCCATCCATCAACGGTCCTTCGATGATACTGAGGGGGGCAGGATATTTTTGACGCGCCAATTCGGTGTCTTCTTCAATGAATTCATCAATGCCGCGCACCAATGCGTGTGTCATGCGTTGTTCCAACGTCAATTCACGCCATGCCAAATCTTTTGTTACGGCTTTGCCGCCAACACCTTTTAGCGTTTCAGCATAAGTGGTGAGTGCATCCGTTGCGTTTGGATTTTTATTGAAAATAACATTTTCCACAAGCGTCAAAAGCTCTGTTGGAATATCGTCATAGACTTCAATCATACCCGCATTCACGATGCCCATATCCATGCCCGCCCTTGTGGCATGGTACAAAAATGCGGAGTGCATCGCCTCCCGTACCTTGTCGTTGCCTCTAAAACTGAACGACACATTCGACACGCCGCCAGAAATCTTTGCGCCCGGACAACGTTTCTTGATGTCCCGACATGCCTCAATGAAGTAAACCGCATAGTTATTATGTTCCTCAATACCTGTGGCTATGGCAAAAATATTAGGGTCAAATATGATGTCGTAAGGCTTGAAACCGACTTGTTCGACTAATATTTTATACGCACGGGCGCAAATCTCTACTTTACGTTCCATCGTATCGGCTTGACCTTCTTCATCAAAAGCCATAACAACCGCTGCTGCACCGTATTTTCTGACGATTTTAGCTTGTTCGATAAACTTTTCCTCGCCTTCTTTCATCGAAATCGAGTTGACAATACACTTGCCTTGAACGCATTTCAAACCCGCTTCGATGACATTAAATTTTGACGAATCAATCATAATCGGCAGTTTTGAAATATCAGGTTCAGCCATAACAAGGTGTAAAAACTCAACCATCGCTTTTTCGGAATCCAACAAACCTTCGTCCATATTGATGTCAATCACCTGTGCGCCGCCTTCAACTTGCGAACGGGCGACATCTAAGGCTGCTGTAAAATCGCCTTGTTTAATCAGGCGAGCAAAAGCGCGGCTACCCGTCACGTTTGTCCGTTCACCGACATTGATAAAGTTTGTATTTTCACGAACAATCAAGGGTTCAAGACCTGAATATGTTGAATTGCCCTTGTCTTTTACAGGTTTACGTGGTTTCAAGCCTTTCACCGCTTCCGCCATCAAGCGAATGTGGTCGGGTGTTGTGCCGCAACATCCACCGATGATATTGATGAATCCGCTTTCTGCAAAGTCGCGGATAAACACTTGCATTTGTTCCGCCGTTTGGTCGTATTCGCCAAATTCATTGGGCAAACCTGCATTTGGATAGGCATGAACAAGGCACGACGAAATATTGGACAATGACTCAACGTGTGGACGCATTTCCTCCGCACCCAAAGCGCAGTTCAAACCAACCGTTAATAAATTTGAGGCATGAGCAATGGAGATATAAAACGCCTCAACCGTTTGTCCCGACAAGGTTCTCCCCGACGCATCGGTAATGGTGCCCGAAATCATCACAGGCAGTTTGGATACTGAGGGGTGGTCTTCGTAGTATTTTTCAATGGCATAAATAGCTGCTTTGGCATTCAAGGTATCAAAAATGGTCTCCACCAACAGAATATCAACGCCACCGTCTATCAATGCGCCTACTTCTTCATAATACGCCTCCACGAGTTCATCAAAAGTGACAGCACGGAA
>JAYTUR010000953.1:0-3432 GCA_043744475.1 Saprospiraceae bacterium
TTCAATACTGGCTTCAAGGATATTCATATCGTAAATTTCAGCCGCGAATTCAGAGCCAACGGCACCGATTTTTGTTAAGCCTTTTTCTCGTATCTCTTTGGCAACTAAAGCCGTATCATGTGACTCGACAAGTTTAATTTTGGGGTATTGGTCGAAAAAATCCTCACATTGTTGGAGTGCCACTGGATGACTGTGGACTTCTTCTAAATCCTCTATCAAAATGCCCGGCAAAGCCATGAGATTTTGTTTTATTCTTAAAAAAACTTCACCACGTATGCGTAAATTACTGTTATTCAATAAGTTATAATTTCGCAACAAACTGCCTGCAATTGTGTTTTCAATTGCCATAACAGCTGAATCTGCTTCACCTGATTCCACTTGTTGAATCAAAATATCGAAAGTGTCGGCGGGAACGACTTCAATATCGGCGGCAGCATGAAAACGTCTGGCCGCTATTTCGTGGAATGCGCCTTGCACGCCTTGGATGGCAACTTTCAGCAATTTCGCTGCTTGTCCATTGCTGTGTGCCGTTAGCTCTTTGTCTTTGATTTCTTGATAATGCAAGTCCATTTCGTTATTGATTCTTTTTAAAATAATTTGATAATCAATGGTTTACGCAAAAAATAATTTGATGTTTGATAAAAGGTAACTGTCTTCAGAAACAAAAAAAGGAGTTCCTATTGAGGAACTCCTTTTTGCATGTGAAAGCGAATATATTTTTTATCGCCGCGCAAATAAGTAGCTCCTCTTACGGTTGCCGTAAAAGTTAAAATAAAAAAAGCTAAAACTATTTACTGAAATGCGATTCATTGTTTGATTGAATTTTATCAGGTGCAAACGTATGTCGTTTTCTTGATGTGACCAAATTTCAATTCTGTTTTTTTATTTTTTTTAAAATAAAATACCAACGAAACAGATTTTAACGGCTTTATACTGAGGGGGTGGTTTTTGTTATTTTTTTTCATAAAAAAGGTGAAAAAGTCAATTTTTTAAAAGATTTAATGTTTTTTTGTCCGATTTCTAACTAAACAAATCATTTTAGTTATTTTAAACAAATCAATTACAGAATGAAAAAGTTCTTATTATTCAGCGTATTCGCCTTTTTATTTTTAGGATTGCAAGCGCAATCGCCTATTGGCGTTTGGAAAACGATTGACGACGAAACGGGCGAAGCCAAATCAAACGTGCAGTTGTATCAAGAAAATGGCAAAATGTATGGTAAAATTATTGCTTTTTTGCGGAAAAGTACTGACCCAAACCGTATCTGTGATAAATGTACAGACTGGCGAAAAGGACAAAAAGTCATGCAAATGATGATTGTTCGAGACATGGTTTTGAGTGGGGACACTTGGAAAAGCGGTAAAATCCTCGACCCTGAAAAAGGCAAAGAGTATTCTTGTACGATGTGGTTTGAAAAAGCCAATGCTAACGAAATGAAAGTGCGCGGTTGGATTGGACCTTTTTATAGAACGCAAACTTGGTATAGGGTTCAGTAAAAAATTAAAGTAAAAAATGAAAAAACTGCTATTTCTTGTAACATTATCTCTTTTTTCTTTAAAAATGACGGCTCAAATGACGGCTACGGATTCTGTGAAAGCCACAATCAATCATTTTTTTGAAGGTATGAAAATGGGTGATACGGCACTAATTCGGTCGTCTCTTACTGAGGGGGTCATTTTTCAAACCATTTCACGCTCAAAAGAAGGTATTTTGACGGTTAAAACAGAAAATGTGGCGGATTTTATTGCTTTTGTTGCCAAAGAAGAAAAAGGAAATGCTGATGAGCGCATCGAATTTAAAACGGTTGAAATAGACGGTGCATTGGCTTCGGTTTGGACACCTTATAAATTTTACTACAAAGGGCAGTTCAGTCATTGCGGTGCGAACTCGTTTCAATTGGTGAAAATTGAGGGTGTTTGGAAAATTCAATACATCATTGATACGCGGCGGCGACAAGGCTGTGAATAATATTTTTTAAAAAAGAAAACGCCCGTAAAGTCATTGACTTACGGGCGTTTTTATTATTTACAATCAGGAAATGATTAGTTTCTAAGACGGAATGCTTTGCGTACTTTTTCTACATAATCGAGTTTTTCCCAAGTGAAAAGCTCAACTTTCATTGTTTTTGACTTGCCATCCGGCGTTGTGAATGTTTTTTCAACAATTTCATTTTTGCGACCCATGTGACCATAAGCAGCTGTTTCAGAATACATCGGCGAGCGCAATTTCAAGCGTTTTTCGATAGCATAAGGGCGCATATCGAAGATTTTCTCAACGATTTGAGCGACTTCACCGTCAGACATTTTCTTCTTTTTGCAAGTACCATAAGTGTTGACGTAAATACCCATTGGTTTTGCAACACCGATTGCATAAGAAACTTGTACCAAAACTTCGTCGCACAAACCAGCAGCAACGAGGTTTTTAGCAATATGACGTGTTGCATAAGCCGCAGAACGGTCAACTTTTGAAGGGTCTTTGCCCGAAAAAGCACCACCACCGTGCGCACCTTTGCCACCATAAGTGTCAACGATGATTTTACGACCTGTCAAACCTGTATCGCCGTGAGGACCACCGATAACGAATTTGCCCGTTGGATTGATGTGATAAATGATGTCGTCAGTGAAAAGGGCTTTGAGTTCCTCTTTCATTTGCGCTTTTACACGTGGAATCAAAATGTGAATAACGTCTTTTTGAATTTGTGCTTGCATCGGCGCTTCGTCTGCGAAGTCGTCGTGTTGCGTAGAAATAACAATAGTATCAATACGTTGCGGTTGGTTGTCGTCTGAATATTCAATCGTTACTTGCGATTTCGCATCTGGGCGTAAGTACGTCATTTCTTTGCCTTCGCGACGGATAGCCGCCAATTCAATAAGGAGTTTATGCGCCAAATCCAAAGCCAAAGGCATATAATTATCCGTTTCGCGGGTCGCGTAACCGAACATCATACCTTGGTCACCGGCACCTTGCTCTTCGGGGTTTTTGCGTTCAACACCTTGATTGATATCGGCACTTTGCTCATGGATAGCAGAAAGAATACCACATGAATCGGCTTCAAACATGTATTCTGACTTCGTATAACCAATTTTGCGAATCACCTCGCGTGCAATCTGCTGTACGTCAAGATAGGTTTTTGTTTTAACTTCACCCGCCAAAACGACTAGACCTGTAGTTACAAGGGTTTCGCAAGCCACTTTTGAAGTGGGGTCGAAAGCCATGAAGTTATCAATGAGGGCATCTGAAATTTGGTCTGAAACTTTATCTGGATGACCTTCTGAAACGGATTCTGATGTGAATAAATAAGGCATAAATGAATTTTTGTTTTAATTTTTTTATAAAAATTGAATTAGAAAGGTGGGAAATTGCCCCCCCTCAGTACATTTACAAGGTTTAAGAGGGTTTACGCCGCAAAGGTATGAATAGTTTAAAAAAAAA
>JAYTUR010000954.1:0-3425 GCA_043744475.1 Saprospiraceae bacterium
AATACACTGCTGCTTTACAAAGTACGGGCGAAAAGTTCAACGTTAATCAAAAAGAAAAGAAATCCCAGATTTATGAGCGGATGAACGCTTATTTTGAAAAAGCTTTTTTACTGCTTGATTCAGAAAACCCAACGACAAAACCCGATTTGTTTTCTTCGGCAACAGCTCAAAATACTGAGGGGTTCGAAAAAGGGCGCATCGAAGTTTTTAGAAATGGCTTGAATTCTTTGGATGGTATTGAAGCCATACTGAGGGGTGTCCCAGAATTTGAAGATTTGACGGATGCTGAGTATATCGTGTTCTTTTTAGATGTGTCTATGGAAAAGATGAAAAAGGCAAGTACGCAGTATTTACGCAATAAATTGTTCAACACAGATAAGTACAATACTAAGCCCAATGCGGAAAATGAGGTTTTCGGAACGAGTAACTTTCTCAATGGTTTTGGTTTGAAAAAGCCTTTTTTGATGCACCAAACGGCAACTTTTGATATTTCGGGTAGAATTTCGACGGAAGATGCGCGAAATCTTTTCGACTTTGGGGCTATCATCGGAAGAAAGGTTTTGCCAAATCCATTGCCCATTTTCATTTATTCCGATGAGCAAAAACTGGCTTTGCCGATTTTGAAAAGTAACGCCCTTGAAAGCCTTGAAAAGCGGATTGGGTATCAAGAAATCATCAAAAAAGTCATTGATTCGAAAAAACTGGCGAAGGCTGAAAATGCTATTGGCAATTACTACTTATTGTTTTTCAGTTTTGGCGAGGTGAAAGACTTTGATTTTGTGAGCCGATTCGATTACGAACTCCGTGATACGGAGGGGAACAAATGGAAAATTGAACCCTTGTTTTCTGATTTTTTTCAAATGGAATTGAATACTGTTTTTGATTTTCAAAACCGTGTTTTACCAGCCATTTTTAATAATGCGTTGGTTGTAAACACAAAAGCAGGTGGACAACAGTACAAATATTTCGATGACATTGACTCGAATTATTGTAAAACGGCAGATACTTACTTGCTTGTGATGAAATATCGGAAAGCATTTTACGATTTTATCTACAAATCGCAACGTCAAAGTCTTTCTCAAACGGCTTTTGAGGAAATCCTAATGACGCTGATTTTGGACGATATTCGGTTAGACGAATACAAAAACAAGCTGCACTCGCAAGGTTTGGCAATCAAAGAAAAACTCAATATCCTTTTTAGTTTACATCAAAATTTTCATCCATTTCATAAAAACGATTTATTTATGGCAAATCAAACTGTTCAACTCCGAGAGTTCGTCGCCCATCTTGCCAAAGGCGAAGTAACAATCGAAAATGACGCTCAATTCGCTTTCACAGCAGGACAGGTCATAGCTTATCTTTTTTCAAAAACTCGCTCGACTGACCGTAGTTATTCACGTTTAGAGCCTTTTTTGCAGCACACAGATATTGCTCAATTTCAACTGTCAGTGGTCACTTTTTTCAACCGATACAAACACGAGAAGTTTTCTCGCCGATTCAAATTGCCTTTTTCGGAAGTGACAGGCTATCAAACTTCTGCCAATTTGAGGCAGTTTATGCCTTTGATGTTATCGGGTTTCTTTTCCAATAATATTCTTTTTGCGGATAAAAAAGAAGAACCAGATGTTGCAGCAGAAGAAGAAGGAACGAACTAAAAAAAAGCCCTCGATACTGAGGGGTCTAAAAACTAATTTTTAAAATTCAAAAAAGATTTCAAATCATGTCTATTCCATTCAAAAATCGCGCTTTTGGCTGCGTTGTTGTCAAATCTATTAACTCAAATTACAATGCTGACTTTACACATCAGCCGCGTACCCTTAACGACGGTACGGTTTACGCAACCGACAAAGTGTTGAAATATTCTGTGCGCAATTATCTCAAAAAAGCCTATCCGTCGGATAACCTTTTTTACTTTAAAAGTTTGAGTGCCGATATGCAGCCGCGCTCACTTGACGAAACTTACATCAATCTTTTTGGTGATTTTTCAAAAGGGAAAGAAGCGGAACTGCGTAAATCGGTTGCTAAAAACTTGTTGACGTGTATTGACGTTCGGATGTTCGGCGGTACTTATGCGGGTAAGACCAATCTTTCGATTCATGGACCCGTTCAAATTTCTCACGCGGTCAATCGCTATCCTGAAAATATGATTTATTCAGAGCAAATCATGGCTCCTTTTCGGAATCCAAACGACAAAAATACGGATTCAACTATGACTACCCTCGGCTCACAATCAAAATTGAAAGAAGGCCATTACGTCCATCATTTTTCAATCAATCCACTCAATATTGATGAATTGGTTGGTTTGAGCGGGGGTACACCCCTCAGTACTGACGATGTTGAAAAACTCAAAGCGGGTTTGAGCCGCGGCGTAACGTTATACGATTCGGCGGCAAAAGCAGGAACGGAAAACGAATTGATGCTTTACGTGCAACTCAAAGAAGGTTCGATGTTGGTTTTGCCTTCGTTTGTGCGTTTGGTTGATGTCAAAAAAGATGAAGCACGGACGATTGACTTGACACGTATCGCTCAATTGTTAGCACAACCACACGTTAAAGCGGCTGTTGAAAAAATCGAATTGTACTACGACAAAGCCGCAACAACCGTCGTCAATTCGCCCGAAGGTGCAGTTATTCACCCAATTAATGCTTAAATCATGTCAAAACGATTGATTTCATTCGATTTACACGCCGACTTTGGTTGCTTGAAAAAGCCCGATGTCAATGACGGTTTGATGTTGAGTTTCAATATCTTACACAAACCCGCTTTGTTGGGCATACTCGGTGCAGTCGTTGGTTTACGTGGTTACGAACAGAAAGGGAAATTGCCCGATTATTATCAAAAGTTTAAAGATTTGCCTATTGGCATTGAACCTTTGGGGCATGACAAAGGCAATTTCACAAAAACGAATATCAAATACACCAATACAGTCGGTTATGCAAACAGCGACGGCAATTTAATCGTGCATGAGCAAACGCTCGTCGCACCTGCTTATCGCTGTTATGTGTTGGTTGACTTGACAGATGAATGTCAACAAGCCTTGTACAACCGTTTGAAAGCCAATGAATCGGTGTATTTGCCTTACATCGGCAAGAATGAATGTGTGGCTTGGTTTGACGAATTTAAAGAGGATTATCCAGTTGAACAGAACGCTTTTAGTGGAGAACGTTTTGAGATTAAAACTATTTTTAGTAAATCAATCGTCGTTAAAGATTCAATTGCGGATAACGATGACGATTTTACAGACATAGAAATAGATTTTCTCAATTCTGAAAATCCATTTTTGTACTTTGAACGACTGCCACTTAAATTTGACAAAGCACCTCTTTTGCAATACAAATTAGAGCCATTTGCTTTTTCAACCGCTAAAATGAAGCCACACGTTAGGCTTCCAAATCTTTTCAGAATTCAATCAAATCAGTATGTTC
>JAYTUR010000955.1:0-3421 GCA_043744475.1 Saprospiraceae bacterium
CGCAACTCGTTGGTAAAGGCGGTAGAATCATAGCTTTTGAGCCGTCAAAAAAGACCTTTGAAGCCAATCAAGAAAATTTGCAGCTAAACGGTTGCTCAAATGTCAAAATTGAACAATTGGCATTGGGAGATAGTGAGGGGTCTATTTTTATGGGCAATGCTAACAATGACGCACTCAATTTTGTTGACCCAAATAATAAAAAAGGTGAGCAAGTTACGTTAACGACTTTAGATAACTACTTGAAAAACAATGGAATAGAAAAAGTTGATTTCATTAAAATAGATATCGAAGGTGCTGAGTTTCTGTGTTTTAAAGGTGCAATAGAATTGCTTAGAACACATCAACCAAAAATTATTATGGAATGTAACGAGCGTTGGTGCAGACGTTTTGGTTATTCGGTTTTTGAATTGTTAAACTTTTTAAGCCAATTTGATTATCAATTTGAACAATATGACGAAGCTCAATGGTTTTGTTATCCTAAAAATTCAAAAGCGTGAAAATTCATTCAATTATACTAAAAAAAGGGCTTGATGCAGTCGCCTGGCTTCTCAAACTAAGCCGACACAATATCTACTACCTCGTTGACAAGCCCTTGCGTAAAGAGATATTGGAAGAAAGCCAATTGGTTTTTGCTTATCAACATATTGAAAATGCAATTTGGTTGGCAAAAAATCGGTTTCCTACTGAGGGGTATGTAATTGCTGATGTAGGCGGTGGCACAGCGACAACAGCAACGCTTTTTTCTAACGACTTTCCGAATCACGATATTTATGTTTTTGAACCCATAAAATCAAGTTTTCAAGAAATTGAAAAGGCAACGGCACGGACAAAATACTGGCAACTTATTAATAAAGCCGTGGGTAGTCAAATCGGTACAACTGAAATTAATATATCGGAACGCTTAACGGCATCGTCATTGCTTGAAATGGACGCAAATATCGGTGGCGTTTATGGCGATATGTTGAAGACGCAACGAAAAGAAACGATTGAAATAACGACTTTAGATGTGTCTTTACCCGCAAACAAAGCCGTTGATATCCTTAAAATGGATGTTCAAGGCTTTGAAATGGAGGTATTGAAAGGCGCAGTTCAAACACTGATACGTACAAAAGTCATTGTGTTGGAAATCAATAACCACGATGGCTATCGCGGCAGTCCGACCTATTTTGAAATAGATGACTATTTGCGACAACGAAATTTCCAACTCTTTGACCTTTTACCGAACCTAAGAGAAGAAGGCAAACTATTAGATTGGGATGCTATTTATGTCAACAAACTTTTACTAACATGAAAGTAGCTATTTTGGAAACTGTTCCTCATGGACATTACACCTATGTAGAAAGCATTGCCTTAATATATACGTCTGTGCCTGAGAATGAAATAGTGATTTTTATGCATGATAATGGCTTTAATGCTTTAAAACATTTGGAAAATGATAAAATTAGCATCGAAAAAGGGCTTTTTACTGAGGGGGTCAAAAATGACTTTAATCGTTTAAAAAACTTCGATAAAATCTATGTTGTAACCCTTGAAGCCTACGCAAAAGAGCCATTCCGTTTGATGCAAGCCTTTGAAAAAACGCCTATTCATTGCCCGATTTATTACGTGATTCACAATGTTGATTTTTGGTTTCAACAATCGTTAAGTGATAAAATCCGCAACATGTTTTTCAAGCTAAATAGTTTTAAAGATTTTACATATCGCCTGAAAGTGTATTTTTTTTATGCTGCTATCAATCCAAAAATAATACAAAAAGTAAAAACATCGGGTGGTAAATTCGTTACATTGACATCATCGGTAGGCAACGAATTGGCAAAATATGTAGGCATCGAAAACGTTGCAGTTGTCCCATTTTCCGTCTTTGATGGTAAGATTTTAGCAAAACAAAAAGAAACAAAACAACAACGGTTAAGGATTTGTTTGCCAGGTTTTGTGTCCAATACGAGACGTGATTATGCTTCCATTTTTCAACTTTTAGCAGATGATAAAAACGACTTTTTTAAAAATAATATTGAATTTGATTTCTTAGGTGGCATATCCATCAGCGAAGGTGGTGAACAGATACGAGACGAGGCAAATAATTGGCAATTAAAAGGTTATGCAATTAGAGTTTATGATAAACCATCTGTTAGCTTAGAAGAATTTGATGAAAACTTAGCACAAGCCGACCTTATTTTAGGTAACTTACATATACGTCAAGGCGCAAATGGGGCTTACGGTAAATCGAAAGAGTCGGGCTTAATTTTTACAATGATTAAAGCTGCAAAAGTTGGACTTTTACCAAAGGATTATGTTGCTGATAATGCCTTAGAATCATCTGTTTTGACTTTTGATAAATATGAAGATATTGAAATTATTTTGAAAAAAATCATTGATAATCCTTTGGAATGGCAGCAATTACAAGCCCATGCCTTAACAAATTCCGAAAAATTTAGACCCCTCAGTATTTACAACCGTTTAGAGACAAAGACAAACTAGAAAAGATGAAAGTAGCTATCATTACAGGTTCGGGCGGCTTAATAGGGTCACAATCTGTCAAATATTTTTCCAAAAAATTCGACATCATTGTTGGTATTGACAACGACCAACGCCGATATTTTTTTGGCGACGAAGCCTCTACATTGGCTTCAACGGTCAAATTAGCCGCTGATTTTCCCAATTTTATGCATCGAAACATTGATATTCGAGACCAAAAAGCCATTTTCGATATTTTCAATGGATATGGTGCAGACATCAAATTGGTCATTCACACCGCCGCGCAACCGAGCCACGATTGGGCAGCGCGTGAACCTTTTACGGACTTCACGATTAACGCGAACGGCACACTCAATATGCTTGAAGCCACGCGGCAATTTGCACCCGAAGCGGTCTTTATCTTTACATCCACCAATAAAGTTTATGGGGATACACCCAACGCATTGCCCCTTGTAGAATTGGAGAATCGTTGGGAAATAGCACAAGCACACCCTTTTTTCAAACAGGGTATAAACGAAACGATGTCTATTGACCAATCGAAACACTCCATTTTTGGCGCATCAAAAGTCGCGGCCGACATTTTGGTTCAAGAGTATGGACGTTATTTTGGCATAAAAACGGGCATTTTTCGCGGCGGTTGCCTCACTGGACCGAATCATGCAGGAGCAGAATTGCATGGTTTTTTGAGCTATTTGATGAGATGTGCCATTCAAAAAAAGCATTATACCATCTTTGGTTACAAAGGTAAACAGGTGCGCGATAATATCCACAGCTACGATTTGATAACGATGTTCGACGTTTTTTATCAAAATCCACGTGTTGCTGAAGTCTATAATGCAGGAGGCGGACGTTTTTCAAATTGCTCGATGCTGGAAGCGATAAAAATGAGTGAGGTGATTACTGGCAATCGTTTTGATTTTTCTTATACTGAAAACAACCGTATCGG
>JAYTUR010000956.1:0-3416 GCA_043744475.1 Saprospiraceae bacterium
TTGGAATACAGTACAAGTATCACAATCTAATTTTGTTCTTGATTTATCGTATTGATAAATAGGAATAGTTGGATTTGATTTTAAGATTGCACCCAAAAGATCACCATTAAAACCAGAGTTGTCCGTAACAGGCACGTTATTATCACGAATTTGAGCCGCTGTCAATTGAACAGCAACCGTCAATTTGTCGTTCATAAACTTTTGCTCACCATTGAAACGCGCATTGTAACGTTTGAGAGCACTATTTTGGATGATACCCTCTTGATTGATATAACCAAAAGAGAAACGATAGCTACCTTTATCCGTGCCACCGCCATAAGAAAAGTTGTGATTGTTTGCCAAACCTGTGCGGAATATGACATTCTGCCAGTCTGTGTTGCCCCCTTGGTTTTGTGCAGCACCCGCAGCAGCGACGAATTCAGTGGCATTCAGCAAGTCATACTTCTTAGTAATAGAACTTGCACCCAATGAATAATTGTACTCTAATGTGCCTTTGCCTTTACCTTTTTTAGTTGTGATTAAAACGACACCGTTGGCTCCCCGCGCACCGTAGATTGCCGTTGCAGAAGCATCTTTCAAGATATCAATCTTCTCAATGTCTTCTGGGCTTAAAAAATTGAGTGGATTTTTAGGTGCCGCGCGACCTAAACCTGCATCATCACCACCCGCAGAAACATCATCACCACTGAGGGGTACACCGTCCACTACAAATAATGGATTGTTACCGCTACGTACTGAAGAAGTACCACGAATACGAACATTGATACCACCACCAGGCTGACCGCTGTTTTGTGTGATATTCACACCTGCAGCACGTCCTTGAAGCAATTGCTCAACCGAAGTGTTTGTCCCTTTGTTAAAGTCCTTTTCAGATACAGAATTGACCGCACCAGTTGCGTCAACCTTACGGACTGCACCGTAACCGACGACAACCAATTCATCCAGAATGGAACCGCCTTTGAGTTGAACATCAATGACGTTTGAAGCGCCAATCGGTATGATCAAATTTGTGTAACCTGTAAATGAAACAGTAAGAGTTGTCGCTTTTGCATCTACATCAGAAATGGAGAATTTACCGTCCAAGTCGGTTAATGATCCTTTTGTTGTACCTGTAATTACGACTGATGCGCCTATGAGAGGCTCTTTGTTGTCGCTGTCTGTAACGGTACCTGTTAGAGTCCGTTGAGCAATAGCGAAATGGCTCAATGCTGTGAATAACACCAACAGCACGAGGCTCTTGAAGTTGACTTCAATTTTCATACATTCTTGTTGTTTAGTTAAGAAAAAAAGATTTGTTAAAAACTATTTTTATTGTTTGATAAATTCAAAATAAATCATGTCAATTGAAAATAAATTTTACTTCTTCGTTTGTAATTTGGTTATTAAGGTAGGACTGTGTGTTAGAATTGCTTTAGTTACATGTTGTTTAATTTACATAAATTCTTGTTTTCTATCTGTTGAATAACCCCTCTGTATAGTTTTACTTTTTGATTGTATTTGAGTCGTGTAAGCCTATTTTTTGTATAACTGTGTTTGATTTACACTAATGGAATGTAAAGTTAGAAATTTGTTTGTAATCCACACAACTACCTTGCTTTTTTTTTGAAAATTTCCATTTTGAAAAAACTTTATTCTTAATTTAAAGAACAACCAGCAAATGCCTCTACCACTCAATTTTACTAAAAAATAGGCATTTATTCGTTACTTCTTATATTTAACAATTAATAAACATATCATTTTACCTCCTTTTGTATTTTTCCTATCGCCTAATCAAACAAAATCTATAACTTGACCTTTCTATATACACACAATAATATACCGCCACCTAAGTCTATGTCTAAAAATATGTTGCGAAAAAGTTGCCTATCCATCTTACTCATTGTCTGCCACTTATGCAGTATTATTGCACAGATGCCCGGCGTCTCGATGAGTCGTGGTGCTAAAAGAGTAGAAATACCTTTTGAGCGGCAAGGCAACTTCATCATCGTAAAAGTCATTTTCGATGGACTATTCCCGCTTCGCTTTATTATTGACACGGGCGCAGAACATACAATATTGACTAAAAAAGAAATTCCAAACCTGCTTGGCTTGACTTATGAGCGCACCATCAACCTCATGGGCACAGACATGAAAACGCAAGTCATCGCCCATATCATCAGAAAAGTAAACTTGCAACTCAATGATGTTTTATTCACCAAGGATATTATCGTCCTTGATGAGGACTATTTTCAATTCGATAAATTTGCAGGGCTTGATGTCCATGGCGTTTTTGGTGCCGAAGCTTTTAGAGGTTATGTGGTCAAATTCGATTTTTCAAAACAACTCATCACTCTTTATGACCCCTCAGTATTTAAACCTTCTGACCATCGAGATTTTGAAGAATTACCCATTGAAATCATCCGTTCTAAACCCTATTTGACGACAAGTGCCCAAATATTGACTGATTCGGTCGTACAATTAAAACTGCTCGTTGACACAGGTGCCGCTCTTTCTTTATTACTACACACTTATTCAACACCAGGTCTTAAACTACCCGAAAAGGTCATAAAAGGCAATATCGGTACAGGTCTAGGTGGTGAAATTGAGGGCTTTGTTGGGCGCATCAAAAGTGTCAAAATGGGCAGAAATCAACTCATAAACCCCATTAGCAATTTTCAGGAACTCAATGAATTGTCCGATTCCGTCTATTTGAATGGGCGCAACGGCTTAATAGGGGGTGAAATCATGAGCCGCTTCAATTTTATCATTGATTTTAATCACGAAAAACTTTATTTGCAAACAAATCGCTATTTCAAAACGAAATTCAACTACGATAAAAGCGGTCTTTTACTCATCGCAGGCGGTGTCAATTTAAGTACTTTTAGTGTCCATGAAGTCTTACCTAATACACCCGCAGCCGAAGTGGGCGTTCAAAAAGGCGATGAATTGATACGAATCAGCTTCGTACCCGCCCGTTTTTACGGTCTTGGCGACATCAATCGGAAGATGCAGGGCAGAACCGGCAAAGTCTATTCCTTGACCTTTCTGCGCAATGGTCAAAAAATAAAAGTAAAACTGAAACTTCGCGACTTAATTTAACGCCGCTTCTTTTTCTTTGGTTTGGACTTTGGTCTTTCTACGTGGTCAACCAATTCAAAACGCCGTTCAAAAACCCGCGTATTGTCTCTATCGTCCGTCACTGTAATTTTCAATACATGCTCCCCCTCAGTATTTAAGGGGTTCGGCAAGTCTTCAAACCGACAAAAAAGCAAATCGGACTTGCCGTCTAATTCCATCAAAATCCATTTGCCATCTATTTCTGCTCGGTAACGCAACGGACGACCCTCGATATTATCCCTAATTTTGAAGGACATACGGCTGGTTTTTGCCATTTTATCCGCAAAATTCGAAGGCGAAATCATTGGTGGCGTTTGGTC
>JAYTUR010000957.1:0-3416 GCA_043744475.1 Saprospiraceae bacterium
GTAAAAAAATTGGTCGAAAGAAAAATCTGGAAGTTTTAGAAAAAGAGATTAAAGATACTGAGGGGGTCGCTTCGGACTTGCAAAAGCAATTGAGTCAGGTGCGGGGCGATATTAGTTTTTTGAAGTCAACGGAACAAAAAGCAACGATTCAGAAAGCGCAAAATGAGTTGAATCAAACGCGACAACAAAAGGTGTTTTTGCAGACACGTATTGACAATTTTTCGACTTTTATTCAAGAAGCAGACGACAAAAAGAAACGCGCCAATGAGCAAATTATTGGTTTGAAAAAAACAATTGAAAATGTTGATAGTCAATTAGTTGAAAGAAAAAAAGCAGCTGATGATATTAAAAATCAAATGACAGCGGCGGACGGTTCTTACCGAAGTGTGGCGGATTTGATGAGTCAATTATCAACGGCATTTAATGAAAAAAATGTTGAATTTATACGTCAACAAAATAAGGTTTCGACATTGCAACGGGAGTTGGGTTTCAGAGAGAAAAACTTATTTGATACTGAGGGGGGCATTTCAACGTCGAATCGCGGTTTGACGCAAGCCAACGAAGAGTTAGAAATCGTTGAAAATGAATTGGTTACGTTTGAAAAATCCCTTCAAGAGTTTTATCAACAACGTCGTCAAAGGGAATCGGGTTTGTCGGAATTTGAGCAATCGTTTTTCAAAAAGAAAAATGAAATTGTGAAGATGGAAGACGACTTGCGGCGCATCAATCGGCAACGCAACGAGGTTCAAAGTTTGGTGAATACGATTAAGGATAAATTCAACGACATCAAATTGCAAATTACGAGTATTGGCGACCGTTTGAACGTCGAATTTGGTATTTCGGTCAATGATTTAATCAATCAAGCACCTAAAGAAGGGCTTGTTCGTGAGGATTTGCAGAAAAAAACGGACGATTTGAAACGGCGTTTGGACACATTTGGCGAGATAAATCCGATGGCAGTTGAGGCGTATAATGAGATGAAAGAAAGGCACGATACGATTGCGGAACAACGTGATGATATTGTTAATGCTAAAAATTCATTGTTAGCGACGATGAAAGAGATTGAGGACACTGCGACAGCACAGTTTTTGGAAGCCTTTGGCATTGTTCGAACGCATTTTATTGAGGTTTTTAAATCGCTGTTTTTTGAAGAAGATACGGCGGACATGATATTGACTGACCCGCAAAATCCATTGGAAAGTGGCATCAATATCATTGCGAAACCAAAAGGCAAACGTCCACAAAGTATCGCGCAGTTGTCGGGCGGTGAAAAGACTTTGACAGCAACGGCGTTTCTGTTTGCTTTATACCTCTATAAACCTGCGCCTTTCTGTATTTTCGATGAAGTAGATGCGCCTTTGGACGATGCTAACATCGAAAAATTCAATAAAATCATACAAAAATTCTCGGTGGACTCGCAGTTTATCATCGTCACCCACAACAAGGCGACGATGGCGGCAGTGGACATTATATATGGTGTGCACATGCCCGAACAAGGTGTTTCTGAAGTTACGCCAGTGGATTTTAGGGAGTTTGGACATACTGCAGAATTGGCGGCGATTAGTTGATGGAGCCGTACAAAACAATTGCGAATAAAAAATCTTTGTTGCTTTGTTATATTCATTTTACCTTTAGGCTGTTAAAAAAACAAACATTTAAGAAAAAATACATTCTAAAATAGCAAAATTACTGAGGGGTGGTACGATGTTTGACATTTACGCATTATTGATTACAGAATACATGATAATCATTGAAACTTATTTTACAGTAATTTTTTGAACTAAAATACCTAACGACAATGAAGTCTAAACTGGTTTTATGGGGTACGAACGCACAAGAAGAACGTGTTTTAATCGCCATGCAGCTACGCGCTGAAGACAATAAGGTGGACATTTTTATGTTTCCTGAAGCACTTGCCTCGCCTGATTTTTCACAACAAATACTCAATGATTGGCGTAATGGTGCCGAAGTCACTTTCCCTGAAGGTTTTACGCATATTGAAAGAGAGTTAAGCGTTGCCGAAAGTCTTTTACCTGATGACATTAAAGCGGAGAGAACGGATATTGTTAACCGTGCACAAGGCGAATGGCATTTCATCGTATTATCAACAAAGTTACATGCTGCTTACAAATCTGAATTGGCTGAGTTGGAAGACAAAGTCACTAAATTAACAGAATACAGTGGTGAGGCGTGGGATTCACTCAAAGGCTTCTGGAATAAGGTGCAAGACCAAGTGAAAGAGCGCAATTTGTTCCGCGACCATGGTGATGAATTACGCGATACTGCGAACAGTTTGTTTACGCAGTTGAAAGATATGCGGACATCGGTGATGAACGAATTTGAAGAAAATTCTAAAACGTGGTACGAGCAGTTTAATACGATTTTGGACGAAATTGAACAGAAAATTGAAAAAAATATCAAAGGATTTCCTGATGTTTTTGACCAATTGAAGCAAACGCAGAACAAGTTTCGGGATCATAAAATGACGCGCGAACACTCGAATAATTTGTGGAATCGCATTGATGCGATGTTCAAAACGGTTAAAGAAAAGAAATTTGGCAATACCGCACCTAACGATGGTTCGGTAATTGAGCGTTTAACTCGTCGTTATGAGGGCTTAATGAATGCTGTAGATAAAATGCAGGATTCTATTAACCGCGATGCACATGAGCTTGATTATCAACGCAAAAGGGTTGAGTATTCGGGTGGACAGCTTGAAGAACAATTGCGTCAAGCTAAAATCACTATGATTCAAGACCGCATCAATTCAAAGCAGGATAAACTCAACGAAATGTTGGCGACTAAGACTGAAGTTGAAGAGAAAATAAATCAACTGAAGGAACGGGAATCGAAAAAAGCCGCGGCAGAAGTCAAAGCAGTTGCGAAAGAAGAGGCAAAAGCTGAAAAGCCAAAAGCAGAGCCGAAGAAAGTTGTCGAAACGACCCCCTCAGTAAGACAGCCTGTCTTACCTAAAACGGATAGTGACATCAGTGAAATTGCTGCGAATGCCAATGCCGTTGTTGAAGCGGTTGAAGAAATTATAACTTAATTTTATTTTATATAAGAACATGAAACATCTTAAATTTTCCTTGTTGGAGAATTTGGGATGTTTCAATTTTAGGAGAGATTAGATGTTTCCAAAAACAACGAAGCGTAATGAGTTTTTATGCTCATTACGCTTCGTTATTTTAATCAATAAATCAACCTACTGAATTTATAAATAATTGATTATAAATCTTTTACAGAATTTTTTTCAGAAATTATTTCGCGTAATTCTTTCAAAAAAAAATATTGTTGCGGCATAACTCGCTTTATAGCATCCTTTACGGCAAAATAGCTGCCGTGTTTTTCCAATTCATCGAAAAGTTTATCAGCAACGAAAACAATATCTTGTTTTATCAAACTTTTAAGAGAAG
>JAYTUR010000958.1:0-3407 GCA_043744475.1 Saprospiraceae bacterium
TAGCTTGAAAAACGGCGTTGCTCAAAAAGGTCTTCCCAAGACATAGGATTTGCATCATTGCCTTCAATAAAAGCACGATGACGTGCTAAATACTCGCGGCAATCAGGATAACGAATCCAAAATAATGGTTGTTCGTACAAAAATTCACCCGCTTCGTTAGTAACATCTTTCAAGGGTGCAATCCCCAAAATACGCACTTTAAGCACAGAATATTGGCGGTCGAAATACCAATCTTCTTTGACGCGGTAACGTTTGATGTCGTCAGGGTTTATTTTATTGTAAACGACTTTGTATTTCGTTTCGTAAGTCGTTGGGTCAATTTGAATAATGGTATCGGCGTGACTCAGAATGCTTTGTAGCTCTTGATTCGACATTTTGTACCAAAATTTGTCATTGTCCGCTTTGTAAGCCTTTATAGCTGTATCCTTTTGAATACCATTCATCAAAACCGTAAAAAAAGGTAGTTCTGGATAAATAAACGGTAAGTTTATCTTTTCACGAACATCTATAACCCGCCAAACGCGTTTGCTCCATAAAATATCCGCTTCACGGACAGGTTCCCAAGGCAAAACTTGTTTGTCGAGAATCAATTTTCTTTCGATAATACCATCGAGTGGGGCATCCACATCAGGTGGAATATCGCCAATATTATCGGCTGGTTCCACTTTTACAGGGGTTGTACTGCCTGGTTTTTGGGTTGATGAGGAGGCAGGAGCCGTTGTTGCAGCTGCTGGAAATTGCGGCTGTGTTGTTGTAGGCTTAGTCGTAGGTGTATTTGCAGGTTTTGCAGGTGTTGTTGTAGTATTACCACCCGTAAAATCTGGAAACGCATCATTCGGGGTTGTCTTTACCTCTTCGGGAACTTGGGCAACTGCAACACTTATCATTAAGCTGAAAGTTGCCATACTAATCCATTTCATTGCTGACTTCATGTTACTGAAAACCGTGTTTTTGATGAAAAAAGACTTTTTATTGTCTGAATACTGAGGGGGGTAGCAAATTCAATTTTAAAGAAAACGCACCCATTCGGTGTTTTATTTTGTGAGAAATGTTAAAACAAAAAATGGGTGCGTTTATAAAAAAACTATTTGATGTAATAACTGATAGAGCCTACGTCACGTGCAATTTGGTCACCCGGGCAACGTGCCTTGATGTTCAAAAACTGATAAAAGTCACCCGGTTTTGCCATACGGCATAACCTTTCTGCTTCACCGCTTGAAGGTCCAGAGACATTGGCTTGTTGTGGGTCTTGACGACGTTCAACACGCACAAGAACATAACTTTGAATGCTACATTTAGCGTCAAAATCAAAGTTCTCAAGCTTCGCAATAACACCAGAGTTAGCAGACATCTGACCACTTCCTAAGAAATTAGATTTTCTATCAAAGTCAACCGATAATACTGGAACAGGGTTTGGAATCGGCTTAATTCGAAACTTCTTCTGTACATTCAAACCACCTGGAGCCGTCAAATTGATGGTAGCTTCACCCGGACGATTCACCCGGACATTATAGTTATTGTCATTAATTTTATTCATCGTTTCACAACCTGAACAACTGACTTTTAACTCATTTGAAGAGACACCCGCTGCTGAAACAGCAATTGGATTATCAACACCAATATAGAAAACGTTCATTTTTTCTGCTGAAACAGTTGCCGATTTCTCACCAATTTCGTATTCAAACTCACCATTTGTGGTCGTAGTTAGACCTGTCAATGGATTTTTAATACTTGCCGTAGCTTTTACAGTTTGCTTACCTATGCCACTCGGTGTCGTTTCATAGTGCGCAACGCCATCTTTCATGCCTAAGCCAGAGCCATTGACGCTGATGCTAACACCTGTACCAGGGTTTGAGCTATATGCTGCGAGGTAAACATCAGCTTCGAACTTGTCGCCGCGAATCAAATAAGATTTCTTAGGGGCAATAGCCACTTTGAATTGATCAAATTTGATGTCCGTACCACCTACTTCATTAAAGAAATAGTTCAACAAAGCTGTTTCAGAGGTTTTTGAATCCGAAACAAATTTTGTGAGAATAGGCATAACTGCTGCAACAGGCATTTGCTTGAATTTCAAATCCGTCCATGTTGTTGCTTTTGAGTCCGATGGAATCGCATCAACTTTTAGAGCCACTTGCGATTCAAGTTCCTTTTTCTTAGTTGGATCTGTTACAAGTGCTAAGAATTTTTGACGGGTCTCGTCAATTCTTTTTTCAAGCTCCTCACCTTTCTTTTCGTTAATAAAAAAGTTGGTGGGTACGTCTTTGTCCTTGTAACGTACAGGACGACCGTCAGTGTGCGTTGGGTCTAAGCCACCAGCACGTTGTGTCAGTTCAGTAATAACACCTCTGACATAAGACTCAAATTCTTTCGAAATTTTCATCGCTTCGACAGCCTTGGCTTGGAAGCTTTGGTTATTCGCATTGTTATATGCCACAACTTGCTTGTCAATGGCATTTTTAATCATATCATTCGATTTACCAACAATCTCATTACTCGTTTGCATACCTTTATTTAAGGCATAGAATGCGTTGATAATCTCAGCCGATACGTTCAAGGCAAGCATCGCAGTCAGGACGAGATACATCAAGTTAATCATTAACTGCCGCGGTTCCTTTGGTATTGACATTTTTTATTCTCCCTTTTGAAGTTTTTAAAATTGGTTTATAAAATTTGTCATTGGGCAATAGTCACGAGTCATTATAAAATAAATCTCAAAATACTTTCCGAAAGATTTCGGGACGCAAAATTGAGGGAATGACGAAAGACGAATGACAAAAGACAAATATTATCTGCCGCCTACGTTTGACATAGCTGAAAGCATGCCGCCATAAACTGCATTGAGCGAACCAAGGTTTTTGTTCAAAGCCGCTAATTGCTCTTTATAAACTTTGACATCATTTGATGCAGAGTTCATGTCAGCCATAGCTTCAGTCAATTTTGAGTAGAAATTACTCATTGTTTTGATTTGCTCTTGCGTACCGCTGAAATCCACTTCTTGTAATGCTTTGAGTGAACCAAGGCTTTTTGACATACCTTGAAGCTCCGTAAGCATACCACTCAATTTGTTTTCAACGATTTCGCCGTTCAAACCTGGCAATTGTGGTTGATGTGAAGCACCAGTACCACCTAATTCGATTGGGCCTAATTTAGAGTTGTAGTCTGCAAGACCAGGAATGATTTTGTCCCAATAGTAATCAGGCTCTGGTCCTAATATACCAATCATTAAGAATAGACACGCCTCAACAGATAATCCTAAAATAAGCATTTCTGAAGCATAAGCCCAACTTTCAATTTTGAATAAGGCACCCATTAAAACGACAGCTGCACCGATACCGATGATGAGGTTTTTAAGATACTTAAAACCTTTAGATTTGACGAAACTCATTGTTTTTTACTTTAGAAAA
>JAYTUR010000959.1:0-3405 GCA_043744475.1 Saprospiraceae bacterium
ATTTAGCCGAATATCAAGCTATGTTGATGGAACGGGGTTGTACCATTGAAAAAACGATTTTGAAAAAACATGAATTTATTTTTAATTATTATGTTTTAGTCGCAACGAAAAATTGAAAAGAAGGCTTTAAAAACAAGGGGAATTCGATAAAAACGCCGTTTCTTTGCAACGTTTTTTGAAAAACTCTTCTTTTTTATGAATATTTTACTACTTGGTTCTGGTGGACGTGAACATGCTCTGGCGTGGAAAATGCGCCAAAGCCCGCTTTGCGAACAGCTTTTTATTGCACCAGGCAATGCAGGGACTTCGCAAGTTGGCGAAAATATTGCTTTACAAATCAATGATTTTCAAGGAATTAAGTCTTTCGTTTTAGAAAAAAATATAAACCTTGTTGTCGTTGGACCAGAAGAGCCTTTGGTACGTGGGGTAACTGATTTTTTTAGAAAAGAGGCTGATTTACAACACGTTATTATAATTGGACCTGCAGCCTACGGAGCGCAACTCGAAGGTTCAAAAGCATTTGCTAAAAAATTTATGGCTCGCCACGACATTCCGACGGCACGTTATGCCGAAATCACGTCTCATACTGAGGGGGTCACTTTTTTAAAAACATTGAACCCGCCCTATGTTTTGAAAGCAGATGGTTTGGCTGCGGGCAAAGGCGTATTGATTATCAATGATTTAGACGAAGCCATTGAAGCTTTAAAAATAATGCTCGATGGTCAATTTGGGGAAGCGAGTCGTAAAGTGGTCATTGAAGAATTTTTAGATGGCATCGAATTTTCCGTTTTTGCTTTGACAGATGGAAAAGATTACGTGATTTTACCCGAAGCCAAAGACTACAAACGCATCGGCGAAGGCGATACAGGTTTGAACACAGGTGGCATGGGTGCAGTGAGTCCCGTTCCATTTGTCAATGATGTTTTATGGTCGAAAGTAGAAGAACGCATCATCAAACCGACGATAAATGGCTTGCATACTGAGGGGATAGATTATACCGGTTTTGTCTTTTTCGGCTTAATAAAAGTCGGTGACGAACCGATGGTGATTGAGTACAACTGTCGTTTGGGTGATCCTGAAACAGAAGTCGTTATTCCTCGTTTGAAAAATGATTTGGTAGATTTATTTGTCAAAACAAGTGAAGGTAAATTGTCCGAAGTTCAAATTTTACAAGATGAACGTACCGCCACAACCGTTGTTTTGACCGCAGGTGGTTATCCAAATGACTATAAAAAAGGTGATGTTATTACAAATTCGGAAGCCACTGAAAGAGCACTTATTTTTCATGCCGGCACAAAAAGCCTTGACAATCAGATTGTTACAAACGGTGGTCGCGTCATGGCAATCACAGGATTTGGTGACGATATACCTTCTGCGCTGTCTATATCTAACAAATATGCGCAACGTGTTGATTTTGAAGGTAAATATTTCCGCAAGGACATAGGACTTGACTTGATTTAGGTATTAGTTATTGGTGTGTTGGTTACTTGTTATTCGTAACCAATAACCAATACACAAATAACCATTACACCAATAACGAATAACCAGACAATGGAATTTAAAAGTATCGCCGTCTATTGCGGCTCAATGAAAGGCAACAATCCGAAATACGCTGAAAAAGCGGCAGAACTCGGGGAGTTGATGGCAAAACAAAACATTCGCTTGGTTTATGGCGGTGGCAATGTCGGTTTGATGGGTGTTATCGGCAGTTCTGTTTTGGAACATGGCGGTCATGTGATTGGTGTTGCACCTCATTTCTTAGGAAAAAGAGAGGTTCTGCACCATAAATTAAGTGAAATGCACATGGTGGATACTATGTTTGAACGCCGCAACTTGATGATTGAGCTGTCTGATGCATTTATTGCGATGCCCGGTGGTTATGGTACTTTGGATGAAATCGGCGAAGTTTTGATGCTCACTATTTTGGGCAAACGTAAATTTCCATGTGGTTTTCTAAATGTAGCAGGTTATTATGACCCCATGATTGAGATGCTCGATAAGATGATGAATGAAGGCTTTTTGCAATCCGCTTATCGCGCAAATGCTGTTTTTGCAGACGAACCAGCGGAATTATTGGCTTTGATGAAAAATTTTGCCCCCCCTCAGTATGATAAGTTCGAAACGGGGGATATTCATAAATAGTTATGCGTTAAGAGTTGACTCAAAGCACTATACTCAAAACTTATTCAAGATGGTACTGCCCGATTTTCTAAAACCTTTTGAAGTAGCTATTGAACAGGCGAAAATGCAAAGTCTTCAAATTACAAGCACACCTTGCAATTTGAAAGACTTGACACTTTTGCAAAGCAGTTTTCTCGGCAGATCTTATTTGCCTGAAAATGCGGTCTATCCAAAAGATGAAAACGGGCAACCGATGTTGATGTGGGCGCAAATTAATTTTGCAGAAACACCAGCATTAAAAGATTTTCCTAAAAAAGGTATTTTGCAATTTTTCTTATCGCCAACAGATTGGACAGAGATGAAAGATTATAAAATTATTTTTTGGGAAGACCCCTCAGTAGAAACGGCATTGACAACCGATTTTTCGTTTTTGACCGATGATTTGTTTGAAGAATGTCCAATAAATTGTCCACATTCTCTTGATTTTGAACTTATTGACAACTATGGTAGTCCAACAGATGTTAGAACACAAAACATCATTCCGCTTATTGCTTCAGAGGAAATTTCAAACGAAGAAGAGGATAC
Source organism: Saprospiraceae bacterium (assembly GCA_043744475.1). GTDB lineage: Bacteria > Bacteroidota > Bacteroidia > Chitinophagales > Saprospiraceae > JAAFJT01. The sequence continues at coordinate 2,707 of JAYTUR010000959.1, forward strand.
GCTGTACGAATTGTTTGATGGAACGGGACATAAATTGAGTGGTTATGCCCACTTTACGCAAGATGACCCGCGATATAAAGAGGCGATTAAAGACGATGTTTTATTGTTACAAATAGATACGGATACACATATTACATTAGGCGATTCAGGTGTTGCCCACTTTTTTATACCCGAAGAGGCTTTGTTAAATAAAGATTTTTCAAAAGCCTGGTTCAATTGGGATTGCTATTAACTAATGGGAAGTTGATAGTTGACAATGGATAATTTTAGTTTTTATAACCGCCTACTCATAAAACCGTCTAAATTCAGATAAAAATACTGAGGGGGGCATTTTTAATTTTTTTCAATAATTTCAATAATGAAAAGTTCTAAGCGACCGTCGAAAGACAGCCCGCGTCCGAAACGGACAGAAAAACCCAAAAAAAGCGGCCGCCCTACGCGTTCCGATAAACCTACAAGTGATGCACGCCCTAAGCGTACATTTAATTCGGACGACCGTCCGAAACGTTCTGACTCTCCACGTGACAATGACCGTCCGAAACGCGATTTTAAATCAGACGATCGTCCAAAGCGCACGTTCAATTCAGACGACCGTCCGAAGCGTACGTTCAATTCTGATGACCGTCCGAAACGTGATTTTAAATCTGACGACCGTCCAAAACGTACGTTTAATTCAGATGATCGCCCAAAGCGTACGTT
>JAYTUR010000960.1:0-3405 GCA_043744475.1 Saprospiraceae bacterium
TTAAGCCTTTTGAATTAATATCGGGATAGGCATTGTCATTGCGGGTATAACCATTATTGTTTTGAGCATAGTTGTTATTATTTGGGTTATAGCTATTGTCATTCCGAGTATTACCATTATTATACTGAGGGGCCTGATTTTGATTATTATTTCGCGGGTCGGGATAGTTGTTGTAGGAATTGTCGTAAGCAGGATTGGGGCGCGGTTGTGCATAAACAGGTGGCGGGGCATAATAGCCACCCACACTAGCATAATCATTGTAATAATCGCCCGCAGGAATACCTTCTTTGACCAAAAAGCGATAAAAACCTTCGCGAGCATTGCGATTGGCTAAGACAGAGCCCGTCATGGCGAAGTTTTCAATGTCATAGACATAGTTGAAAGCATAGACCAAAAAGTCGTATTTTTCGCGGTCAGTTTGTAATAAAACTGCTAAACGGCGCATCTGTTCAGAAGTCAAACAGCGATATTTGATGTAAGACTCCAACTCTTTAGCAATATGATACATATTGGAATTGCCCAATCCTGAATAATCACGGTTAAAAAGTTTATTTGAATAAGGTTCAGTGCAATGACGGTGTGGACGGCTTCGAGAATTACTGTGGCTAATGTCACCATAAGGATTGCTTTGCGCTATAGCCCCTACAGTGGTTAAAATCATGATAACAAACAGCGTAATTATGTTGCTTATCGGTCTCATCTTCTAAATATTTTTTAAGTAAAAAGGGATAGATTTTCATTGTAAAGTGTTTACTTGTCAACTATTTAGCGAATTTACGAAGACTATTTAACGTATGCAAATGGTTTATAATTGCCTTAACAGTGTTTAACCTTTTCTTAAATAAAGTGCAATAGAGGATTGAAGTACTCACTCGAACAATTTTCATTTGTTGTGTAAGAAGTTTATCTGTAATCTGTTAGAATACTTCGATTTCGATTAAGTAAAAAAGACAAGAAATTTTGATAAGCTCTAAAATCTTATGTAACTTTGTGAAGGACTACATCAGAAAACTAACCTATTTTCATTTAACCTTATGGCAAAAAAACAAACAAAACCGAAAAAGAAGATTGATTCAGATGAAAAAGTTTATGAAGGCAATCTGTACGACAAAATTTTTAAAGAAGATGCTGAAGCGATATTTATGCCTCTCGTCGAACGCCGTTTGGGGATTAAAATAAAGTCATTCACGCCTTACAAAGCCAAACTGCAAACCACGCTCGAAAGAGAGATGGATTTTTTTTATGAAGTTGAAACCGAAGACGGTGATAAGTTTTTACTCCATATCGAGTTTCAAACCGAAGACGAATACGACATGGTTTATCGAAATTCGGAATATCATGGTATCGCTTTGAATCTAAAAAAAATGGAAATTCGGCATATTGTCATCTATTTAGGTACAAAAATACCGACAATGCCGACACAACTGCCCGAAAAAGAAGTTTATCGGGGTTTTGATTTAATTAATATTCATGCGTTTGACCATTATGAACTTTTACAATCACAAGTACCAGACGTGCTTATTTTAGCGATTTTAGCTGATTATCCACCTGAAAAAGCAGAAAGTATTTTGCGATTAATCGTTCGGCAACTTAAAGTCTTATGTCAAAACCAAAGTGAATTATCAAAATACATCAAACAACTCATCGTTTTATCAAGACTTAGAAAAATTGAAGGTTTAACAGTTAAAATAGCTCAAGACATGCCAATTACTTATGATATAGACACAGATGCCCTTTATCAAATAGGCGTTGAAAAAGGTATCGAAAAAGATAAAATAGAAGTCATCAGAAATGCAAGATATAAAGGACTATCTATTGAATTTATAGCAGATATAGTCAATCTCCTTCCGGAGCGTGTTCGCCAAATTTTAGATTTATTAAAAATCGAATAAACCTTTTTTCATAGACCTTTGAAATAGGAAACAAAAGCCTTTAATCTTCACAATCAAGATTAGAGGCTTTTGATTTTAGGTATTATTACCTTTGGCTTTTATCGCTTAGAGGAAGGTATTGAAGGTTAAAAATTAAGAAATTTCGAGGAAAAACCTAAAAAACAGCTCGTCTTTTCTATCCCCTCAGTATCTTGCACCTAAAATCCGCTAGCTATGTATTCGGAAATCCGCTATTCGATAGCTATCCACGCTTGAACCAATAACCAATAACCAATACCGACATTGAAAATAGAAAAACACCGCATACTCGGCATTGATCCTGGAACCAATTTTTTGGGCTATGCTGTTTTAGAAGTCGAAGGCAAAAAGCTCAATCTTGTCACGATGAGCATTCTCACTATGACCCACGTTGACGAACCTACGGAAAAGCTCAAACGCATTTTTGAAAAAGTAGAATGGGTTATTAAAACCTTCAATCCCAATGAGTTAGCTATTGAAGAACCCTTTTATGCTAAAAATGTCCAATCCATGCTCAAACTCGGTCGGGCTCAAGGCGTTGCTATGGCAGCGGCTATGGTTCATGGCTTACCAGTCACGCAGTATTTACCCAAAACCGTCAAAAAAAGCGTGGTTGGCAATGGCAATGCGTCGAAAGAACAAGTGGCTGCGATGCTCGGGCACATTATGGGTCGCCCGATTGAACCTTCGTTTTTTGATGCTTCCGATGCGCTTGCCGTAGCTGTTTGTCATCACTATTTATCCAAAAATACTTTAGGTGGCGGCAAAAAGCACGACTCTTGGAAAAGTTTTGTTCAAGCGAATACAGAGAAAATAGTGAAGTGACCCCCCTCAGTATATTCGCAAGAACAACTGTTTAGACAAGTAAGATGTTTGCTGAAGCCCAAAAACTAATTATCGTAAGACACTTTTTGTTCAATTTTCATTTGATAATCCGATAGGGCATAGACAACAAACTGATTAAAATCGAAACCTTCTTCAGCCAACGTTTGAATGGTCAGTATTTCGGAATTGGGTTCATCCGCATGAGCAGCCAACGATTTTCTGAAATATTTCGCCATGTCCACATTATATCTCTCGACTATTGACAAACCTTTATCCAATTCAATATCAATAATCATGGTGTCTTGGAAAACATGCTTAGGCACTTTGACCATTACATTAAAAAAACAAATACGCGGGTTGGAATCGCTATAACAAAGATTGATTTCCTGTACATCAAAACCCACTTCTTTAAGGGAAAATATCTTAATACGCGGTTTATCAGGCGTTTCGTCTGGGTTTTGAGTTGGGTCAATAGACACCCACTCAAAAGCGAGCCGCACGAGCCGCTCTAAGTCAAAACCTTCTTCTGCTAAAGCATCAAAAGCCAACTTTTCGCACGTTTGTGGGTCATCAAAACTATCAATCACTTTTTGGACGTATTTTGACATTGCTTCATTTTCCTTAGCGACCAAAGACAACAGCAAATCAATCGGCAAATTGAGATTGATAG
>JAYTUR010000961.1:0-3399 GCA_043744475.1 Saprospiraceae bacterium
TTGACCTTGATAAGATTTCTAAATTGGCGAATAAAGTGGACATTAATGGCATGGACCACTTGAAATCGGTGAAGAAAAAGGATGAATGAATAATGAATAATGATGAATCATGAATGATGAATGTTTTCATATTCATCATTCATCATTATTGATTCTTCATTAAAATATTTTAAAAAACAATCTAAAAAATTTAGGGTAATGAAAAAGCTAAGTGTCTTATCTATATTATTGATTATCAGCCAATTGTCTTATGGTCAAAGCGATGCTTTGGACAAATTTATGGGTCGCTTCAAAGGTAAAGAAGGCGTGATGAAAATGTCTTTCAGCGGCAATTTCGATTTTAGCAATGACGACAAATTGAAAAGCTACAATTTCAAATCGGCTAAAAGTAAAATAACGGGCGTGCGCTTGTTTATTTTGGGTGAAAAAGCGAACGTGCAAAATGCTGATTTTCAATTACTTGTGAACAACATGAGGCATGATAATTTTGATGATTTTATGACAGTTCGCAAAGGTGGCGATAGGGTTCATTTCATGGGTCGTGAAACGAGTAAGGGTTATACAGACATTACTTTTTTGACAAAGGACGATAAAGGCGGCGCATTTTTGATGTCTCTTGAAGGCTATTTTTCAAAACACGATATTGAAAATATGACAAAAGAAAATAAACCATAATTAAGCAATCTATTAAATTTCATGAAATGAAGAAACTCTTATTATTTGCCATTATCTTATTGACAGTCAATCAATTAGCACACACACAAACAGAAAGTATCGACCGCTTTGTGCGAAAATATAAAAGGGCTGCTACGGGCGAAAAAGTAGATATTACTGTTCCCGGTTGGCTCGTTCGCTTCGGTATGCAATTCATGGATAAAGACGACCTTGAAGGCGTTGATATTCAAGCGATTGCGCGAAAAGTCAGTGAAGTGCGCGTTGTTTCTATCGAAGGTGGCGAGAAAGTAGCCTTTTCTGATTTTCAGAAATTGATTAACGATGCCAAATCTGAAAATTTCGAGGAGTTGATGAATGTCCGCAGCGATGGCGACAATGTGCACATTATGATGCGCGAACGGAAGGGATTTATCCGCGATGTGTTCATCATGGTTCAAGAAAACAGCGGCGAATTTGTGTTGGTGGATATTGGCGGCAAGTTCACGATGGATGACATCAACCGTGCGATTCAAAATGTAAATGTGAAGAAGAAACAGTCGAAGAAAGAGCGGGTTACAGAAAGTTACTAATTTATCTTGAATTTAAAATATTGAAAATCAATATTTTATGACTTATCATTTTAAGTATAACATTTCATTTAGGTCAAAAAATGGGCTTTATACTGAGGGGGGTAAAAGGCAGCGGTTTCGCCTTTTACCCCTTATTTTTTTTCTCTATTTCTTCAAAATTAAGGCTAAGTTTGTGTTTGTTTCTCTCATAAACACTTTTTATCTTTGTGATATTACTCAATCAAAATGTTAAAAATGACGACAATAATCGCTCAATTTGACGATGCGGCGAAACTTGAAAAAGTGATTGCTTTGTTCAAAAGTTTGAAAGTGCCTTTTCAATTTGATGATACTGTTATTGAAGTAAACAAGGGGGAAGATGCCGCGATGAATGCTTTTATCCAAGACCGCTTGATTAAAAAATATGTCTTAACGGGTCAATGGGATAAAATGGACGATGAAGAACGCCAAGATGCTTCTTTGCTTGAAAAAATGTTATTAACTGAAACAGAATCGGACTTTGAAACTGTAACTGCTGAAGAAGCTGACGTATTTTTAAGTAAACTTAGACAAGGTGCGCTATGAAAATAGACATTACAAAGCAATTTATCAAAGCTGCATCTAAACTGCCTTCCTCTACTCAAAAGCAATTAGCTGAGGTTATAGAAAATTTTCAGAATACTCTATCGCTTTCGGAAATTAAAAACTTGAAGCCATTACATGCTAAGAAAAGTCGTTTTTATTTTCGGATACGAATAGGTGATTATGGCATTGGTTTACAATTAATTGATGGTGTTTACAATTTCCAATCAATTGATATAAGAGGAGATTTATATAAAACGTATCCACCGAAATAGCTCTTGTTGAGAATAAACTCCTACACTTTTCCACAAATACTATGACAAAACCAATTCTGCACAAAACAGCCAACCAACCGCAAGCCTTCTTTTGGCTTCTCATATTAATACTTGTGCCATTTTTGTTTTATTTCAGAATGCAAATTCAGAGTTATTTTTACAATAAAAATCAATGTGATGAACCACGGCGACGTGTATGGCCATCCTTTGATGTGGCGATTCCACCAGGTTATGCGGTGCATGGCATAGATGTGAGCCATTATTCATGTAAAATTGATTGGGAAGAAGTCAAAAAGATGAACGCGAATGGGATTCGGGTGCATTTTGCGTACATGCGGGCAACGCGTGGTTTGGATTTGGTAGATTATCAGTTTTCTGAAAGTTGGCAAACAGCGCAAGAGGCGCGTATACTGAGGGGGGCATATCATTTTTATATGTTTAGAGACAATCCTGTTGACCAAGCACGTTTTTTTTTATCGCATGTACCCATTGAAAGAGGTGATTTGCCGCCAGTTTTGGACATTGAAGATGATATGGATGTAAACGATAGAAAACTAAAGCGTGAGGATGTTTTGAAAGGTATTGCCGCTTGGTTGTATATTGTTGAGAAACAAACGGGTGTGCGCCCGATGATTTATACAAATTTAGACTACTACAAATATTATATCGCGGGTAATTTTCCAACTTATACGATTTGGATTGCCAGTTATAAAAGTAAAGGTAGGGTGATTTTACCTGATAATCGGCAATGGTCTTTTTGGCAATTTAGTGACCAAGCGCGGTGCAATGGTATCAGTGAACGCATAGATTTGAATGTATTTGCCGGTACGATGGAGCAACTTTACGCATTACGCAAAAAATAAAAAGCCATCTTGAAGGAATCAAGACGGCTTTTTTATGATGTTTTTTATTAAAAAACTATGCTTCAACTGTTTCTTCAGCCGCCACTTCTTGAGCAACTGCAACGGGAGCATCAGCCGAAACGATTTCCACAGTGACAGAAGCCGCGACTTCTTTGTGTAAATTAATCGTAGCGGTGTGCGTACCCAATTCTTTTATCGCCTCAATAGCAACCCTTTTGCGTTCGATGATAACGCCGAGTTGTTCTGAAATAGCAGCAACAATTTGAGCCGCATCGACTGAACCGAACAACTTGCCAGAAGAACCGGCTTTGGCAACGATGGTAATCGTTTTGCCATTCAATTTAGCAGCAGTCGTGTTATATTCGTCGAGACGAAGAGATTCTTTTTTATCTAATGCGCGATTGATAGCAGCATATTTACGGCGATTAGAATCGTTTGCAACGAGAGCTAAGCCAT
>JAYTUR010000962.1:0-42176 GCA_043744475.1 Saprospiraceae bacterium
CTCGATACAAGTATCGCACAAAACAGCACAGGCTTGTTGATAAGTATTGGTTTCAAAATTACCCATAATCGGGTATTCCCAATTTGCCTGATGATTCAAAGCGACCATATTGACATGTTCACTGTCTTTCATCGCCGACTCACAGGCGCAGCATTTTGCTTTGCGAAAAAGGTCAACAATGGGATTATGCGGTTGATGGCTGTCATCGGCGTCATCATCGTCCGCAGAGAGGATTGGATAACCACAAGAGTCGCATTCTTGAAAGGAAACCTCTTCGATTCCCCACGATGCGCCACATTCGGGATTTGGGCAGCTCATATATTCTGTCATATCTCTTTGATTTAATAAGTTTAAAAATAGATTTTATACTGAGGGGGTTAAAATAAATTCAATTGTTTCTCTGAAACAGGTTTCGGTTCTTTCAGCAGCTCCGCAATAGACGCAATAAAATCAATCCGCCGTTTGGCAACAATAGGATTAAATGCGCCCTCAACAGCCAGCTGTTCGATATACTTTTCAAAGCGTTTCAACCCCGCTTCAATATCGGAATTGTAGTGCGTAGGTTTCCCCTCGAAGGCGAGGTGCGCATCTATACACACCTCATACAATTTCCGCAAATAAATGCGGTGCGGATTATCCTTCGCCGCTTGGCGAAATATTAGCCCCCATGTGGAGAGGAATTCGCATTCGTCTCTGATTTCTGTTCTCATATTTCTTCAATTAAAATGTCAATCAAATATTGTTCATGTTTTTGGATTTCTGAATTTAGCTTAATCAATAAATTTTCCGATTTGATGAGGCAGTCTAAATAGCTACTCTTTTTCTTATCGTCCATGAGGTCGCCAAATTCCTCAATCATTCGGGCGTAACAATCTCGCATAAGTTTTTCATCATTCAGTTGCTTTTTTAGCGTGTCCAAAGCGATTTCGATGTCGCGCTGAATAGCGTTGAGGTTGGGTTTTGGGCTTTTTCCTATTATGAGATTTTTAGTTTGCATTTCTTTTTAAGTTATTTTAATGATTTACTCTATCCCCCCCCCTTATGAGAAAGGGCTTTTTTATCTGGTCAATTGGTCAAAGAGCCTATAAATAGGCTTTAACCCATTGACAATCAATATTTTGTGTTTGACCAAAAGTTGACCAAAGCCTTAAAAGTTTTGGTCAAAAAAATAGGCTGTTTTGGTCAAGTGGTCAAGTGGTCAACTTTGGTCAAGTTTTGGTCTACACAATTAATTGATAATCAATTAATTACAAAGGTTTGACCATTTGACCAAATGCTAAATAGATTTTTATACAGGGGTCTTTTTGTAAAAATGAATCTAAAAAAAAGAGATACTATATGTCGGAACTCTTGTTTTTTAGCCCTTAGCCGACCGTTAAAGCGGTCGGTCTTTTGGTCGGTTGGTCATTTATCCAACCCTCCGCACATTCTTCCTGTCAAAATTCTCGTCCGTCACAAGTAAATATTCGGTCTTACCAAATTTGACCCGCCCGTCTGTTCCTGCGGTTGGGTTAAACTCAAAACCCATGTATTTGCAGTAGAGCCGTACCTTTTCTTTGATGCGCTTTTCATCCATGTACTTTTTGTCATTCGGGAATGCATCGGTGTAATCAATCAACACTTTCCGTTTTTCAACCGCCAAGTTGCGATAACATTGTGGGTCGTTGTTGAAAGGGTCACCATCTTCATCTGCACTAAAATAGAGCTCGGCAAACTCCAAGAAATTCTCTCCTATTTCCTGTCTCAATTTGCGTTTTTCTAAGTCCGCGGTCGGTATCGTGTATTTGTTCAAGTCGGGAAATTTCAAGTAGGTTTGGATGCACGTCGCCATAAAGTTGTAGAAGCGATTCCATTCCTCGTAATCCCATTCATTGAACATCAAGCGTCCGAAAGTATCCTGCGGAGTGCGAGCTGCATTGAAGTAATCTGAAAAACCAAGTAGGTATTGGCGGCGCATCGTCGAGTTGTCCGAGCCGCGTATCGCGTGATTGGTACTGAAGATGAATTTTGGTGCAGGAATATTGAAGCGGCGTTGCCCTTTTTGATTGACCTCTACGCCCCGCGTGATTTGACTAAAAAAGTGTTCAAAATCCAAATTGACACGGCAATCATCAAAAACAAGAATATTGGTACGTTCATCAACCCCATCGTAGATGTGTGGGTCTTCGGCGATGTTGCGCTTTTTGCCATCAATCACGACCGTCGGCATCAGGTGTTCAAACATCGTGGCGTAAATGGATTTGCCAGAACCGCCCTGTGATTTGCCGACTTCGCTTTCGATGCCGTCCATCGCAATAATTGCCTTCATTTGGGCTTTGTTGCGATACTCATGCAACACATACCCTGCGGCAATCATTTTGCAAACGACGTGGGTAATGAGGTCTTGGCGTTCCTGCGCGGTCAATAACTCGCCGCCATCAGAGCGCGGAACGATGACATCGCGCCCATTTTCGCCTTTCTGCATCACTTCATTTTTGCGCCACCAAAAGTTTGAGGTGGCGAGCATGAATTGATACATATCGGTTTTCTTGCCCTCCTCAGATGTTTGAATTGACCACCCCTCAGTATCACCGCCTTTGACCCGCGAGATGCTTACCAAAGGCTTCGCCAAAAGCGACGGTTCAAAATTGATTATTTTGTCCGCCCAGATGGTTTTTGGTAATTCCGAAAGCGGATGCTCCTCGATGCCATCAGCCGTTATCTTCCAATATTTTTTAGGAAAATAGAGGTATTGCGCTTCCTTTTCAGGTTCTGAAAATTCAGGCGCAGTGTAGTACATATTTGAGAGCTTATCGGGTCCGAGATACTGTGTGCCGCCTTTCAAAATCATATTTAATACCCCAATTTCGCCCAAATCCTCTGTGAAGGCTTTGATGAATTGCTGAATGCGGTGGTGGTCAACCTCTTTCACAACCTTCCCTTCAGTGCGAATCATGCGGTATTTGTTCTTGCCCAAATCATAAAGCCCAAATCCACGATTCCTAAGAAATTGAAGACAATTGTAATAATTGAAAGATAATGCTTCGCGCATACCTGTGCGGGTCGGTACTTCTTCGATTGTCCAATACTTTTCATACTCGAGTATTTTGTCCACCATCTCAAACCGCGCGCCGCCTTCCGCTTCTTCGTTCCAAGTCCAACGCTGTTTGTTGTACACAAATTCGCGGCGCAATTTGAGCGCGTCTTTATGAAAATCTAAAAACGATTGGGCATTGTGGAGATGCCAATGTTCGTAGATTTTTTGCGGCGACGTGAGCGTGATTTCATGCACATTCACATACTGCCCTTTGCCCTCGCGGTCAATCCGTGCGCGCTCAAAATCGGCTTCGAGTTCGATTTCTTTACCCAAAAATTGATGTACTAAAAGGTCATCCGCACCTTTCAGGACAACATCTTTACCGTAGGCAAAAAAGATGCGCAGTTCAATCCCTGCATTCTTATAACCATAGAAATAATCGCGAAATTTGACAACCGCAGAGGCAAAGGTTTTTGGTCGCCAATCCACGTTATCCTCGTTTTTTGACAAACCTTGCCAATCTGAATCTAACAAAAACACAACGTTTTTAACCTCGCACCGCTTCAAAAGCATCTCAAGCTGCGACGACATCCCCTCAAAAGTCAAATTATGAATACCGCCGATGCCGACAGTTTGCAAGCCGTGCAGCGTCATTTTGTCCGCTTTTTTTTCCCCCTCAGTAACGTAGAGGGTTTCAAAAGTTTGGTGCGAGCTGTACGCCGCAATGATGGCGTTGGGCAACCAAAGCTGTGAACTGGACCGCGATGGGCTTTGGTACTTCATCGGTTTCCCTGCTTTCGACTTGTGCAATTCTGGATTTTGCCACCGCACCCGAAAATACCGTTTTGTTTTCCCCTTGGCATCGTTGTACATGACCGCCTCACCTTTTAGATCCAGGTAATTCAATATCATGTCGTCCCCGGCGTTCAGGTTAAACATTTCGTTGACGCTGCCTTGCTCATAGCGACTGCGCTCTATAACTTTGCCACTGCCAATTTTCTCATTCCACTTGACCGCATCGGCAGGAATACCCGAAGCGAGCAACTGTAAATCCCTAAACGGCTTCTTTGAAACGGTACTTTTCATCACATCACTTCCTTCAGTATCGTTGCCCAAATCGACGTTGAATTCACGCGCCACAATTTTGAGCGCATCAGGATAACTCAAATCCTGTGTTTTCATCAGAAAGTCAATCGCACCTATGCCGCCTTCGTCACATTTCCAGCATTTCCAAATATCCTTTGTCGCGCTCACCGAAAATTTCCCTTTTGCGCCGCACAATGGACAATCCGCCACATGGTCGACACCCTTTTTTTTGAAAGCAAGGTACTTCGATGCGACTTCGATAAGTCCACGCTCCGCAGCTTCCTTGATGCGTTGTGCCGTTTCTTTTGAAATGTGTTGTTTATGTTGCGTTGCTGATTCCATAAAATAGAGAGATTATTAAAAGTGCGTTGGTAAAATACACCGCCGCCATCAGTGGTGGCAGGACACTAAAATCTAAAAAGCTAAACTCTACGGGTCAGCTCCTTCTGGATGATTTTACTGAGGGGGTGTTAAAATAACCGTCCCTTCACCTGATGTTGTAAATCCAGCTTCATAAGAAGCGTGTAAAGCATTAATAAAATGTAAGCCGTGCATTCCTGCTTGAATCGCACGCTCTCTTAATTCTCCATATTTTAGAATTGTGTCTGTACCGAATAATTTTACTATTTTCATAATTGCTTGATTTTAAATTGTTTAAAAAATAGATTTTACTGAGGGGTATGGCTAAGAATGTCATCTACAGAGTACCAACCATGTGGTGCAATACCAATCCATAACAACCCGCTTTGGAACAGCATAAATTTTGTTATTCCAACTTGCTTTCTGACCGCCTTACCGTCGATGTACACGATAGCTTCGACCATATCCCCGACTTTGTATTTGCCTTGTGGCTCTGTTGTTACCATGACTTGATTTTTAAATTGTTGTTTACCTAATCTTCCCCTCCCCAAGTGTTATTACTTCCTGATGAGGTGCAATCCTTTGCAAATCAATAAACTGCGACCTGTCGCCGCCGTTTGAAAGCGCATTGATATAATCAACTTCTGCCTTTGCAGAATCAATTAATACGCTACCAATTTCAGCAAGTGCCTTCGCTTTTTTATAATCGAACGATGTGTTGTCATCGTCAAGAAGTTTCTCCATACCTTCTATCAGTAAGTTTCTTACATCAGTCATCTTGTTTTTCATATTTTTTAATGCGATTTTTAAGTTTATGTAATGCGTGGATTGTCTCTTGTACTTCTATTGGAAATCGTCGAATTGTATTTCTTGCCATTATTTCGGCATCAGAAATACATTCTAAATTTTCAATAGTGCAATTGAGCGTATTGCCGTCTTTGAAAACGATATTATAACCTGGTGCAATTTTGCCATGCTCTTGCTCCCAAATCAGCCTGTGCTTTTCGACCCATTTATTTCTTTGGAGCCGTATGTACAGATATTTTCGTTGAGTACCGACCTCAATCCTCAATGATTCAGCACCGTCAAATTTTGTATTGCGCGGCTGCCAACCCTTCCTGAAATGACCGATTTTTGTTTTTTCTATGGCTTCATTAGACATGTAGTCAGTCTGCTTTTTCCCTTTTGTAAAGGGAATGTTCCCTTTCTTGAACTGACCGATTGTACTCCTTTCTGCTCGGACTGTATCATCTAACCGCAATCCGAGCGTGTTTCTGCGATTTTTAATCGCGCTACGGCTTCTATCAGGCAGCAGATTATACAGCTGCTCTACGGTTAGTTTTCCGTGTTCGCGGCGTAGTATTTCATCTTCTTCAGGTGTCCACCAAGTTTTCATGCGGCAGTTTGAGTTTGAGCGATTAAAGAATCTGTGTTTATAAGCGTCACAACGCCATCCGCACTGATATCAATTAGCCCCTGTTTTATCCCCGCTGACATAAGTTCGTGAAATTGTGGCAGTGCCATTCCTACTCTTTCTGCATTATGTCTTAATTCCACATACAGAATTTCCGTTTTGCCTTCAAAAAGGCTTTTCATTTTTTCTTGATTATTCATATTCAATGCTTTATAGAGTTCTCTGAAATACCTTATGCTCTCAACCTCTGAAGCGAGATAACATGAGGCGATTATTAAAATAACTATCATAAGTCTTTGTATTTATGAGTTAAATTTTATTGCGTTTTGATATAAAATAGGCTTCGCCATCCGCGCCGTTTGGCGAAGCCGTGTTAAAAAATAGTTAGTATGTTGCTTCTGTTGAAATAAAATCACGTTGCATCGCCTCGAAATTCGGGACGGCAACGATTAGAAAAGTTATAAATAGTATCATTACACACGTGGAATTATAAGATTAAAAAAAATGATGTTCCGTGTGTAGTTATCTCTGTCTCAAAAAAAAGTCAATATATCTGAACGCATTTTGTTGATGCGTCAAGTAGTTACAGTATTCAGAAACCCGATTTGGGTGATGGCGGAAAAGAAATTCTACCACACTACCCTTTTTGGGCACTTCTATTTCAAAGCCGTCGGCGAATCGTAGGGTCATTACATTGTTTTGACAATGAAAATGAGACACAATACACTGAAAATCACACAGAACCAATTTATTGCCGTGCAGGTGTTGCAGGGTTTTTGAGGCTCTTGTATTTTCAGTTGATTTAGGTCGTGGCTTATTTTCTCTCTGTTATTCATTGTTCACCTCCTTAATTTCTACAACAACTTGCCATTTTTTCACAACCCCTCGTTTTTTGTGGTCGCGCGAAATATGCAAGTCTTTTTTCGTTAACTTCCGCATTGTGAGAAAATCGGGTAACATTGTATCGCCATCTTCAAATTCAACCGCAAGCATATAGCCAAAGGCGGGTATTTTCAGCTTACTCATTGCTCCCCTCCTTACCTCTTTTATCAATGAGGAAGAAAAACGCTTCCCGATTGTCATAAGGTAGTTTGAATTTTTCGCACAGGTCTAAACGCCCCGTTGCAGCCTTCGCAAATTCATCCAATACCGACTTATTGACCGCTATTTTTTGACGCAATGACATGTATGCCTCATCGCACAGTTTGAATATGTTTTTTGCGACGGTGCCGTCATTTGCCTGTGAGTTATTGAAATGACTTTCGCCATATTTTAATATTTTTCCCCTCAGCAATTCCAGTTTATCGTCGAGTAAACTTGTTGTTTTTTCGGCTTTCGGCTGTGGCACAGTGTCTATGGGCTGTGGCACAGTTTCGGGTTTTTCTCCCGTTTTTACTGAGGGGGTAGGGTTGAGTCGTTTTTTCGATATTTCTAAGGCTAAATCCTTGATTGGTTGGAGCGGCACGAGCGACAAGGAATTTTTAATATAGATGACCATCGGGTTTATACTGTCACAGGCATCCACCCAATCTGTGTAATCGTATGCCTCACGCGGGTCGTAGGAGCATGAGCAAACATCTACCTGACCTTGCATATTGTATTCTGAAAACCGCTTTGTAGGCTTTTCTTCCGTTTTTACTGAGGGGGTAGGGGCAGTCGCCGCAATGGGTTGTTTCCCCGCTTTTTGGCGATACCAGTTGACGACTTGACCAAACAGAAAAACCATATCATCACCTTCAATGACTTTTTTCGTAATGACATCAGAAGTGATACGCATCAACATTGCTGGGTCTTGTTCAAAAAACTGAATGGATTGTGCATAGTAATCTTCAAAAACGCCCTTCATATTGTTATCCGTAAGGGTTTTGTGAAATAGACCCCAATCAGAGCTATCGGATTCCGACATGTTTATTGCTTTTAAGTAATCAAGTGGATTGCTGAATTTTTGCGCCCCGAGTGCGACGTATTCAGCCGCATAACCCGCCGTGAGTGCCGATAGGTACATTTGCAGATTTATCGCCGTGTTATCGAAATTATTGGATTGCACGACGTGCCCAAGCGAGTTGAGTTCTCCATTTACCTCTATTGATATTTTTGAAATCTCAATATTTGCATTTTGCCCCAATGCTTTCATGTACCCGAATGCGCACAGATGTCCCGCTTCGTGTACGGCAATACGCTCTGTTGAGAAGTTGAGAAACGAACCTGATAATGTACCCACGGATAGGGGCGTTGAGGTTGCTCCTGTGGGTGTGATTGCTGAAAAAACATCTTGCTTCAAATTGTCAATCAATCGCTCAAATTTGCCGACGTTAAAACTGGCTTGATAGAGCGATAATAAAAGTCCTACGATAAACATCAAAGCTGTTGCACCCACCGACAACCACATAAAGAGGGTAGCCCATGCCGCCGCATGTTTTTTGAACAAATCCATATTAAAATCATTGGCTTTGCCTACGGCTGCAATACTTGCCCCTGCGGTTGGGTCATTTAGGACGTTTATTTTTGCCTGTCGCTGGGCATCTAATTTGATGTCGTATTTAGACATTATGTTATTTTTTTTCGACTTATATTCCGATTCATATTGTCGTTCCTTACTTTTTAGCGCATTTTGTCGTTCAACCCATGTGCCACCCATGCCAAAAGGAGCTAAAGCAGCCGATTTTTTCTTAACACCGCCTAATTCATCGTCTCTATCCTTCTGTATTTTGGCAATCTCCGCGTCTATGGCGGCTATTTTTTTGAGTTGTGCATTATCGGCATTTGATTGCAATGCCGAAACATCTGTTATAATAGGTCGTTCTGTCACTGATTCTGCGGCAGAATCTCGAAGAAAGAGCGTGACACCGACCGTCACAATAATTAAAAAAACACAAAGCGCACCTGAAATCCAAAGCAGCCCTTTAAATGCCCGTTGTTTTTTTTGTGGCAAAATCTTCCAATCACCTGCAATGATTGACGTTAGGGTAGGCACAAGGATTATAAAAATGCCACCCTCCACGCAATAGAGGTAAATACCGATAATTATTGCCGTTAAAGCACCCGCGACATAGGGACTTTCTAAACCCTTCATAAATATCATAAACAGAGGGATGGATAAAACAGCGGCGGAATCAAGTCCCGTTATAAATGCCGTGCCCTTAAAACAATTGAGTAGGAAACTATAAACCTCTCCATTGTCTCCTTTTTTGAATAAATCTTTGAAAATTTCCATTAGACCGAAATTTAAAAATGTGATAAAAAAATATTTACTTTTGTATCTTAAAATTCTTAGACCGAATTTGCAGAATTAGCCGGCTACCGCGAATAGTCGGCTTTTCTGTTTTTATATCGCCCTGTCGACCGCGACGGGCTTGATGATATTCTTATTTTTCATTTCCCACCACTTCCACCATGCCTCTATATATTCCTGCTCGGTGGCGTGTACTAAGCCCTCGCGTTCAAAACCTTCTTTATTATGGGGAATAAACGCGGTTGGTGTACATTCAAAAAAGCTCTCATCGGTTTCCTTGACGAAAGTCCATTCGTCGGTGCCTAAATTTTCGTATTTCCAAAATTGTAAAGCCATAATCAAGATTTTTTAAAAGAGCTACCCAAAATAGCAGGGTAGCTTCCGACCCAAATTATAATCCCATGAACAAATCATCTTAAAAAGTGGCGACTCCCGATAAGAGCCGCCTCCCGACCCCAAAAAACCAAATGAAAACAATTCTTTTTCTTTAAAAAAAGCGGCGGTTTGACCATCTAACACGATTGAATCTGTTCGCCCC
The DNA here is from genome assembly GCA_043744475.1 of Saprospiraceae bacterium. Taxonomy (GTDB): domain Bacteria; phylum Bacteroidota; class Bacteroidia; order Chitinophagales; family Saprospiraceae; genus JAAFJT01. Next base: position 9,647 of record JAYTUR010000962.1, read on the forward strand.
GCCGCTTTTCGTCTCTTCTAAATAAAATAAAAATACTTTCGCCAAATTCGTTCATAAACGAATAACTAAGTTTGCCTCTCTTGCCGCTTCGAGGCTCTTGCGAACGTTTCCCCCCTTGATGGGAGTAGCATTATCTTTGTTTCACGGCTTTCGGACAATCGCATTGCCATTTAGGTGCAATGAAAATGGTCAATCTCTCTCGTTCGCCTAACTGTGCCAATATTAACCTGTCTTTTGCGATGCCTTTGCCTATGAGTTCACCGTCTTTGTCAATCACGTATGTCCATATTTCGTTTGTTGCAATTGGTAAATTATCGAACTGATAAAAGCCCTCTGCGACCTTAAAAGGTGGAAACTCTGCCGATGGGCATTGACTGCCGATTGTGTACCATTGCACAGGATTAGACCTTGTGTTTAATCTTGCGAATGTGAACACTCTTGTTGCTTCATCGCAAGAGTTGAATACTTGTACTGTTTGCGCCTTTGCGCTAAACCAAGCTGCGAATAGGGCAGCGGTAATAATAGATTTTCTCATTTTTGAAATATTATGTTATGGAATTATTGATAAAACAACTATTTGACACACAAATAGTTATGACTTACTTTTGTAAAAAAAAAGGGGCTTAAAACAAATACCCTCGAAAGCCCCCTTAAACGAAAAAACAGCATATTTATAGAAAATCAAAACCGATACTAATGAGAAGAAACTACACCGCTTCAACAGCTTCAATGAAGCCCTCTAAATCTGTCAATTTCTCTCTTGCCACCTCTGCGGCAATTATTTTAATCATTTTCCTTTTTTCGGCACTGACACCGATTGTTGTGTTTTGATAGATGCCCAGCGTTGCACCTACCGTTTGGGGCGAAGATTCCGACCGTTTAGCAATTTCGCTCAATATGCCAAATGGAACATTGATTTTTTTGCTATTTGTTTTTTTATTCATTTTCCTTTATTATATTTGTCTAACGTGATACAAATATAATTCCATATTTCTGATAATTCCAAATTAATGGAAAATAATTTTCATAATTCTGTAATTATTTTTTTTGACTAAATCAATTTAAGGTGAATATCAATGACCGACTAAGAGAACTTATCAAAACATTAGGACTCAATAAGACTCAACTGGCAAAAGAGACGGGTTTAAATTACACGACCTTAGATAGTGTTATCAATGAAAAAACAAACAATAAACCCTCTTTTGATACACTTTCAGCAATTTTATTAACGTATAGGCAAGTTGACCCTGATTGGTTGATTCATGGAATAGGAGATGTTTTCAGGAAAATGGAAATAACTAATTCAGAAAAATGGAATTTACAGAAAAATGAATTAAACGAAGACCCCCCTCAGTACAAACCCGATGCGAAGCCAAAACAAGACGAGCTCTCCGAAAAGCGATACGAGCTTTTATTGATTGAGATGGAAGCGATAAGGAAGCGGGTAGAAATGGTGGAGAAGGCATTGAAGCAGAAGAAATAAATAAATATACTGAGGGGGGAGCTACACAGAAAGACCTAATTTTTAAACAGATAAATTTTCATGAAAAGAGGAATAATAGTGGCGACTCTGCTTCTCTATAGTGTGTTTTGTTTTGGGCAGAAAGAACAAATCATAGGCAAATACATGAGCAAAGAATTAGATGGTTGTGAAATGACCTTTTATCAAAGAGGCGAAAAGATTTATCTCAAAACGGTATATATCAAAAGAGCAGGCAAACCTGTGGAGCAGCAAGTGAAACGGCGCAAAGTAAATGGCAAAATGCGATTTGACTATTTAAATGGTGAGATGCGTGGCGAATATTTTATCATTGAAAATGATGGCAATTTAGGCGAATATAATAAAGAGGGTAAACGGTTTGATATTGCTACGAAAATGTAGAATGGTTCGTTTGATTGTCATTCATTCATGCTTAAAAATTCTCTTATGAAAAAGGTATTGATTTTTTTACTTCTACTCAGTTGCACATTGGTATACAGCCAAAAGGATTCGAGTCAAATTGTGTACGTGAAAGGAAAGCGGCTTGACACGACACTGACGTATATCACCGTCAATTTTGAGGTATTCTCAACGCTTAAAAAATCGGAAAGTTACTGGATGACAGCATGGAAGGGTTTGGATGACAAGCCAATCGCGCCGAAGAGTTATGGGCTGGATATGAAAAAAGTATGGGACGATATGATACAAACGGCAAAAGATTACGCTATTGTCAACTATAAGGGCAAATCTATGGGTATTACGAATGAAGATGACCTATTCAACGTGATGGCAGCAAATGGTTATCGCTTTATTCTAAAAACACCTATTCCGCCGATAAATGTTGGATTGGTGGCAGCTCGTGCGTTTGCGGGAACATCGTATAAGTTTGAGAGGCGGTGAGTGTTGTCCTATCCGAAAATAAATTTTGTTTTGTGACACTTATAAGTTATTGATTTAGAGATTATTAGCTGTGATGTGTTATTTCCGTCCTTCACCACCTAATTTACAAAGTATTGAATGTCAACGCTTTGCGAGTGTCACAAAACAAAGGTATGGACAAATAGCTCATCGTCAAAATTTAGATGATGAGAAAAAAAAATTTGCCTAAAATATACCCTTTGTCAAGGGATTTAAAAAAAGAGTGGTTTGTCTCTTGGCGTTTTTTAGATGAGAACGGCTTTTCTAAGCTGGTAAAGGAGAGGATTCCTAATTTAAACACAATTGCTGAAAGGCTCGCCTACGGAGAAAAAATCAGTAAAAATTTATTAACGCATGGCTGGAAACCAAAGGAGAAAAGTCCTTTTGCAGGTTCGGTGGATGCGATGAAGTTGGCTTTTGATTGGCTTCATGCTCGAAAGGGTGTGGTGCGACGGAAGACTTTTTTTACTTATCAGTCGCATTTGAAGAATTTAGATGCATTTGTGAAGTTGAAAAAATTTCGGTCGGTGAACTTGACATTGGCAGAGGCTTTCTTGGTGTCGCTTACTGAAGGGGGTAAGGCGGCGGCGACGGTCAATGCACATCGAAGGACTTTTAATCAGGCGTTTAATTTTTGTGTTCGTAAGAAAACGATGTCGAAAAATCCTTTTGAGGGGACTGAAAGGGTATCGGGGAGTTCGGATTCTAAGATGCCTTTTACAAAGACTCAAGCGCATTTTGTGAAGTCAAAAATGCCTGAAGAATTGTGGGCGGCGGCGCGGTGGTTGTATTACTGCTTTATAAGACCGGGTGAGCTGCGACAGATTCGGGTAGGGGAGTTGGATTTGGATGAAGGTAAAATATTGGTTAAGTCTGATATTTCTAAGAATCGAAAAAGTGAATGGGTGATTGTTCCCGCCGCTTTGATGAAGGAACTTGCGCCGCTTTGTCTATATCAATATGACCCGACTTGGTTTTTGATTGGTGAAAATGGGTTGCCTTCTGAAACTACTGTGGGTTTCAACTTTTGGTCAAATCGGCATTTGAAGTTACTGAAGGCTTTGAACTTTGATACGAAACAATATTCGCTTTATAGTTGGAAACATTACGGTGTTTATAGGTTGGCAAAAGCAACTAAAGATTATAGGGCGGTGCAGCTTCAATGCCGGCATCACTCGTTGGACATGACTGTGCGCTACTTGAGGAAGATTGGTATCATGGAGTATAATAATATTCGTGATGATTTTCCAGAGGTGTGACTTAATATGTAGGGGCAAAAAAAGCCGATACTGACGGTATCGGCTTAACTTTTGGAAATAGGGTAGTGGGCAGTTAGGAAAGATTTAAACTCAATTGCCCCTGCACCAATTCAATATCCATCTCCTTCAATGTCTTTGTAATGTGCTTCTCCTTTTTTTTCAGTTCCTGGATCCGTTGGTATTCGGCACTTTCCAAAAGTTGGGCATCCAATTTCTCTTGTAATTCCAAAATTTCCAATTGCGTTTCTGTTTTTTCGTTCAAGGCAGTCATGCGTCCTGTCATTGCGCCGTGGAAATGGTTGAATAAAATTTCATAGCACTTACGCTTATAAAGTTTTAATTCGGCACTATCAGAACGGATTGAGAAGAGCCAACCATAAACAAATTTTTCGGGCAAACAAACCATGTTTCGGAGCTTCCCGTCAGCAGCAACTATTGGCTGTTCAGCCAATAGTTCACTTAAAATTTCATCCTCTTTAATGTTCTTAAAAGTGCGTGTATACTCAATATTTAGAGCATCACAAATAGGCTTAATAGCAACCCACCATGTACCATCGGCAAGCAAAATCGATATGCGTTTGCCATTAAATTCTAAAAACTTTTCTATGTTTTTCATCTCTGAAATTTTATGCAACTATCCCGTATTCAGGGGATAGTTGCGGTGATAAAAATAGGTTATTTTACTGAGGGGTGTAGCGATAGATAATTGTATTTGTACAAAGCAGACTCCAACAAAATGCGAATACCCCAAAACGATTCCTGTCGTTCAATTTCGTTTTTAGGTTCTCGATAGTGAATGTGCAAATCGCACAAGGCTAATGCCGCTTCTAATTGATTTTGGATTTGGCAAGATACGTCGATGGACGTAATGTCGCAAAAGGGATGGACGGGAGTGGAATTTTGTTCTTTCATCGTGGTGGATGCTTTTAAAGATTAATGAAATTTGAATTATAAAAAAAACGGCTGTCCCACATCCACCACAGATGCCTTTAGCACGGCAAAGCCGAGAAAGGAGGAACAGCCTAACCCAAAAACATTGGGCTTATCTTGAATCTAAACAGACTTTTTTTAAATAGGAAAGCCTAAACCGTACTAACGCTATCATGTGGTGGACGATACGACAAAGATAGAAATAATCATGCCACAAAAACAAGTGTGTTTGGAAATAAATAAAAAAAGCCCCCTCAGTAACGAGAGGGCTTTTTCTTAATTTTAATCTTTTGTTTTCTTCTTTCTCAAAAAATCAAAGAATCTCTTTTTCTTTTTAATGGGTTTTGTCTTAACCGCATCGTCGACCTTCAAAATGTAATTTGGATTTTTTACGGCGAGCGTTATGTCGCCTTCTTGATACAATGCCTGTCCTATTATCTCTTTTCCCGCAGGTCTTATATTATAGCTGTTTGGCAAAATGCCCTGCACCGTGGTTTTTGGACGACTGGCAATGTCGGTTTTCACGTCCGATTCTATTGCCTTGGCATCGGTGAGCGTGCCTGTGGCTTGAACTTGCAGCTGTTTTGCGGCGACTTGCAATCCGAGAGCTTGTTGTAATAGCTGGTCTTGAACCGTGCTAAAACGAGCTGTGTCCGTTATCACTCGGACGCGAAAAATGATAGCAGTTTCGCCTTTGTTACTCACGCTGTCGACGCCTAATTTTTCGACGATGACGCCTGAATCTCTATTTGAGACATACACTTTCGTTGTTGTAGCGAAGTCCATAATTGAGCGAATGCCCAATCGGTTGTTAGCCACTTTTGTTTGCGCCTGTGCGCTGAAAATGATGCCTAAAAAGGCAATAACAAAGAATGTTTTTTTCATTTTTTAATTTATTTTATTTTTATTATCCAAAAATCGTCACACATAGAACTCAATGCAACAGAAAAAGGCATATAAAAAAGCCCTTCATGCCCCCAATTTTTACCCCAACTGTTTACACAAGTAAAAAATTTTGTATGGCAATTATATCCTATAATATGCACTGCATGACCTCCTACTAACTTTTCATTCTTCTTTGGCTTAGGCATAAGCCCTGTTTTTTCAATTATTGAGCCTTCAAAACTTTCATATACATCAAAACCAAAAAGAACTGGATTTCCATTAAAAAGCGTTTGACATATATCATTTTTTGTTTGATTAACTCTTTCATATTGTTCTATGCAATGCAATAACCCATCTTTATAGCAATTTATAGTAGGCATAACTTTAAATTTACTTATATTATATGGGTATAAAACTTCATTACAAATACCAGTTTTGTTTAAACTTTTAACGCTTTGTCTAATGGTACTTCCTGCATCTTCATTAATTGTGCCATCTTCTTTACGCTCGTTATAATACAGAAAGAGAGGCGAACCGTCAAAGCCTGTTAAATGGCGATAAACCCTCGCTGCACTAATAGCGGTGCAACTACCAATTTCCAGTTGGTCATATATTTCAGTTTTGCTTGTGTCAATTTCATAAGACTTTGGATAGTCGTATTTTTTAGGAGAGGTAATTATGAAATCTCGTTCATCTACTCTCTGTCTTTCCCATCCATAAATTCTTTGCATTATGTATTTTTAATATAAATTTTAATTACTTACTAATTCCCATTCTGCCCCATTTGACCTAAAAGTGACGGTACTACCTATAACTCCCTGTGCTGCAAGTACAAAACTTGCTGCATATACACCGTCTAATTTTTCAATATTCCCTGCCTGTCCAGTCGTGTTTGTAGTTGGTGTTAGCGTCACCGTTCCTGTGGAAGCTGCACCCCCCGCCTTAAAGCCACGCTTAACGGTTATTAGCCTGTTTTTAAAATCCGATGCTTTGGGGAATGTTATTGTGACATTGGTAGCTTCGTTTGTGACCGTCACATAAATATCATCTGCAAGTACCGTGTAGCTTGAAGATGTTGATGCGTAAACTTTACCAATATTATTAAGTTCTTTATTGACATTTCCAGTTCCAGTTGTAACGACTTCTTTTCCTGTTAAGCCGATATATTGATTTCTTATAAGATAGTTAACATTGCTACCAAGTTCAACTCCTGCCTTTTGCGATATTGTTTCTACCCCCCCAGTAGAAGGATTGTCTCCGTTCCAAATGTGGTTTCCTATCATACAATCTCCGATGTTGACATTACAATCAGTTGCGTATATGTTTGCGTATGTATTTGTGCTTGACATAGAATTATCATTTACGTTTACACCTTGAATAATGACAGAATTTGAACCTGTGATTTTGATGCCTTCACGTTCTGCCAATTGCACAATACCACCTGTAATTGTTATTGCTTTTGCAGTTGAGGCTGCAATATTATAGCCGTGTAAGCCCCATGTTAAGTAACAATTTACAAAGTCTATGTTTGTGCCTTTTGCAATATATACCGCATCGTAGCCAGTTGACGGCTCAAATAAACAATTTGAAAATTTTACCCAACGAGGATTATGATATACGCCACCTGTGTTATCTATGTACACACCTTCTTTTGCTATGCCTGTTGATGTGTATTGCGTAATACAATCGTCTCCAATGAAAGTATCTGTACCATCTTCCAATTTAATACCATAACCACTTCCTACAAAATGAAAATGTTTAAGCGTGTTCCCTATGCAGTTGTTTTCGTAGATAAGTCCATTGTTAACTTTGCCAACTGCGATATTATCGCTCATTATCAAGTCGTCGGTTACACCCGAAGAACATTTATTGTACCTTATCCCGTTCCATGTCGAGTTTATATAAAGATGTGTAAATCTATAATCACCGCTTGTAAACATCTCAATTGCGTAGCCACTGCTACGAGTTGAACGGTTACAAATAATGCCAAAATCACTGAATTGAAGCCCTGATATTGCGCCACCTGTTCCATCCACATAAAACATAGTGTTTGTATTATGGTCAATAAAAAACAGGGTTTTGTACTTATCTTGACCTCTCATTTTTACTGATGACGTTAAGCCAATTCCTGTAACTGAACGGTAAGTGCCGTTTTTGACAAATACTTCAATACCCGATGAAATCGCACTTTGAAAACACTTGTTGAAAGCGGTTGCGTTTTCGCCCCCTCCATCGTTTTGCGCCCCGAACCACATTGGGTCGAGGTAGTCAATTGCAGACTTATCGAAAATCACGTTTCCGTTTCCGTAAAACGCTTGTTTTCTTGTTTCAATAATACATTTTCCATTTACGTATAGAATCGCCCCTGCATCGCAAGAAATTGAACTATTGCCTTTTATGACAAGGGTCATTGTAGAAGGTATTGTTATGTCTCCTAATATGTTATAAGCAGAATCAATCACTAATTGACGAATACCTAAGCTGATAGCCCGATTAAAAGATTCGTAAGCCTTGTTTGTACCACGATTACCGCCAACATCTTCTAAGGTGTAAAATCCACGCTGCGGAAACCATCGTCCGTTCTGCCAAGTCATTAAAGTGCTTTCTGTGCTAATTATTGAAAGCCCTGTTTGTCGCCAAATTAATGAGGTATCTATGCCTGCTGATGTTGCAGCCGTTATAACAGCTTTTGAGCGATAGATAATACCGTTTGTGCCAATAACTAAATTACTATCCGCCGCACTTGTTGAGGCTTGAATACCTAATGCACGAATAGGATTACCCTCTGAACCTGCATAAACATCGAGTTTATACTGAGGGGATATGACCCCGATGCCAAACATTTTGTTATTGCCAAGGACGGCTCCTGTTCCGCTATTTGTGCGAAAACGTAGGTCATAAGCGTCATTTGTTCCAAGTACGGCTGTTGCGCCAAAAGAGTTGCCACCGTTTTGAAATCCAGCATTTGAAACCGCATCGAGTTGACTTTTGTTGACCGCATCGGTTGATGCTGTACCATTTGCGAGATTCGTTATTTTATTTGTGTTGAGGTTAATTACTCCGTTAACATCGAGTTTTGTTGTAGGCGTTATACCTATCCCAAAATTGCCGCTTGCGTCAAACCTTGCCCACTCTGTTACGACATTTGATGTCGTCGCTGAACCAAAACGGATGCCGTTTGCGTTACCACCACCGACTTGATTAATAAGCCAAGTCTCGCCATTGCCACCGCTTCTGTTCCATTGCAAGAATGCGCCCCCTGCACCTATTGCGGTTGTGCCGTTTGTGCTGAAACCACTTGCTGCGGTTATACTGCCCGAAGATGCTACGACTGAACCCGATTCACTTAGAATAGAGTTGCCAATTGTGTTCGTGCCTGTGAATTTTGTTAGGAATCCCGATGTACCCGAAACGGCTGTGTTTATGCCTGTGGCAATTTGTCCAAATGCTGCCGCATCGGTGGAAGCTGTGCCGTTGGCAAGTGAGGTTATTTTGTTGGACGTTACATCTATTGCCCCTGCTTGGAGGCTTCCATAGCCTGTCGATGCGTTTGTAATTCTTAACACACCTGCGCTTACTCGTCCAATCCCGACATCATCTGTAGCTGTATGACTGCTGCTGAATCTGATACCTTCCGCATAATTAGAACCGCCTATTCTAAGAAAAGAACCAAACAAATTGTTTGTCACAATTGTTGGCAGCGAGTTTGCGGATTGAATGAAAAAACCATAGCTATCAACTGTTTGTAAAAAAGCCACTGCACCGTTTGTGGGCGAATGAAGTTCGAGTAAGGCTCTGTCACCTGTTGAAGGCTTCAACACTAAGCCAACACTACCATAATGCAGCGATTGTGTAGAGGCAGAGCCGCCTATGTTTGTGCGATTGCTTGTTATGCTTACATCATTAGTCGAGCTAACTGAAAGCGCATCGTTGAAAGCAGAAAAGACATTGCTTACTGATAGCGATAAGGCAGTTACAGCCGTACCGCTATTGTTTTTTATTTTCAGTCCATAATTATTGGATAGTAGAATGTTACCACTACCAACCTCTAATCTTTCACTTGGACTTGTTGTACCAACTCCGACATTGCCACCGCCAGAGTTGATTGTAAGGTCTGACCAAGCGGCAAGCGTATTCGTTAAGCCGCCTATTAATGCTTTTCCATTCAGTAACCCAACCGCAACTCTGTCACCTGCTGCTGCCCCAAAATTTCCCGCAAGCCAATCGGTGTACCCACTTCCTCCGTTTGTCGTGTTAACATTCAGCCCTCCTGTGCCTTGGACGTCCAATTTCGTAGTTGGCGAAGACGTGCCGATACCAACATTACCACCCGCCAAAATCCGCATCCGTTCCGTACTATTCGTCCGAAAAATCAAATCATAAGCTGCATTTGTTCCAAAAATAGAATGAGCCGAAACGGTATTTCCACCAACTTTCCAAACGAGGGTGTCGCTTGAAAAGTAGTTTTTAAGTTGTAATCCTGTGTAAACACTCGCCCCATTCGTCGTTTTCGAGACAAAACCGTCGGTGTCTGCTTGTGCGAAAAGACAAGCAGACACGAAAGAGAAAAACAATATGATGAGCGATTTTTTCATGTTTTTTGTTTACCAAGTCAATGACGCAATCCAAGCCGTACTTGAAATTTTACGAAGACGAATAGTTGTATTTTGGCTATTCGCAGCAATTGTGTAGCTGCTTGCGCCGTTAAAAGTTTCTGATGCACTGCTATTGATGACAACAGAACCCGTTGACGTGGATAGAATAGGTAATTCCAATAATGCGCCTGTTGCACCCCCTGATGTGACAGTTACGGTCGTTGTGCTTGTCGAATTGACTGGTGTTAAAGGCGTTGTAGCCGCTAACGTTAAGGTTGCACCTGTTGAGGTTGTGGCGGGTGTTGTCGCAATTAGGTTGCTAAAAGTTGTTGCACCACTTAAAGTTGTTGCCCCACTCGATGTTAACCCCCCAGAATAAGTTGAAGCTGTTGACGTTGTTGCGCCTTGGGCGGTTACATTAGCAAGCGTAATATGATTTGAAGATGCACCAAGTGAAACCGCCGTTCCATTCAAAGTAATTGACGAGTTCGCTAAATTTGCGTTAGGCAATAACCCAGTTACTTTTGTTGTCAAATCTACGGCTGCTGCCCCAATTTTTGCGGTCGTGACTGCCCCTGTTGCGATTGTTGTTGCATTACCAACACTCGTAACATCGCCTGTCATATTGGCATTTGTTGTAACAGTCGCTGCGTTCCCAGTTGTTGATTGATTTAATGTAGGAAAATCGGCTGCAATAGCAATTGTCAATGCACCCGTTGTTGTCGTACTTTTTAGAATACCCGTTGCCAATGCGCTTGTTCCTCCGCTATAATCAGTCCCCAACGTTGCTGCTGTAAAGGCACTTGTACCATTTCCTTTTAATACGCCTGTAAGCGTTGTTGCACCTGAACCACCATTGGCAACGGCTACCGTACCTGTGACATTGGCGGAAGTACCTGTAATATTGCCACTTGGAATGACATAATCTGTACCCGCTGTTGCGGCAGATATAGCCGTGCCGTTGCCTTTCAATAGACCTGTAACGGTTGTTGAAAGCGTAATAGCGGGGGTCGTTGTTGCAGTTGCCACCGTACCTGCAAGCCCGTTTGCGCTCACAACGGAAAGGCTTGTAACAGTACCGCCGCCCAAACCTGTTGTGATATAGGTTTTGAGGGCATCGACAGTGTACGCCCCTGCGCCAGTACCTGCGCTGTTTTCGTATAGCACCTTGTCGGTGCCTGCCTGCCCGAAGGCGGCTGTTGTTGCGAAAAGTAGTGCCAAAAGCACTATTTTAATCTTTTCCATGTCCCAGATTTATTTTTGAATGTTATTGAAATTTTTGAATACAGTGTATATATGACAGTGCCTGTACTGTCTTTTATGCGCAATGTGTTTGTCGTATTATCTTCCTTTCGGATGGCAAAAACCCAGTCCGTTGTGCCTGTTGTGTTGGGCAGCGTGCAATCTTTTACGCCACTTGTACAGTCGAAACCGACGGAGCCATAAGAGCCTGTGAGGGTGAAGTTGGTTGAAACGATGGTGTCTTTTTCGGCGATGACGCCGTTCATGGTAGCGGCTGCGGTGGTGGCAGAGCCTGTTGATTTAACGCCTTTTGTGTCGATTAGACCGTTTGAAACGATGCCTTTATCGGCGGTGAGGGTGTCTTTGAATCGTTTTTTTCCGCCGATTGATTGATTTGAAACCGTATCTACGAAGGGCAGAATGACAATATTCCCGTTGGTTATTCCGAGATTGAGACCTGACAGGTAGAGCGTTTGGCTGCCACCTGATGCGCTCAATTTGGTGGAATCAATAAGGGCTTTTGAGTTGCCGTAGTAGTCAACCGCGTATACCCAACCGCGATAATCTGTGACGATTCGGTTGCGTAGGTAGTAAGGGTTATCTTTTTTTGAAACTAATAAAACAGGTTCTTCATAGATTCCGAAGCCCTGGGCGAGTATGGAGTCAATGCTGTATCTGCGGAGCTGCCCTGCGGCTTGAGAATAGCCTTCTAAGTTTTTACCACGGATTATGTTCTCTTTTAACCATAAGTCGGGTCTCTGCTGGGCTTGGATAGCACTGCAAAGACTTGAAAATGTGATAATTAAGAAAACTAAGCGATTCATAAAAAAGTAATTGTGTTTATGTTGGGACAAATGTATGAGTGAGATAAGGGTGTGTTTCGGACAATGGAAAGCGGGCTAATTATTTTTCATTTTAAATGGTTCAATTGTTTGGTTTTTAAACAATTGCGTCTTTTTACCCCCATGTTTTCAGTCATCGTCTTTAAATTTTTTCTTCCATTCCCTGTCCGCACAAGCAATTGCTTCTAAGAAAATGCGATATATGAATAGACCGCTATCCTTTTATTGTTTGAATCCGCTTTTGAGCTTCAGTTATCTCTTTTACAATTGCATAGCCAATTGATACTTTTGCATCAATGCCATTTTCCAATACTCTTATTAGTTCTGACAACACAGCAACTAATTGCGTATCGCTCGTCACTTGCTTCACCTCTACCGCATCACTACTCCCACCATATCCACCCTCTTTCCTCTGCTTCACTCCGCCACTACTTACGATATTATCTATCATCCTAACATGCCATGCCACATCAGGTCGTGTTAGCGCAGCGTTCGATACGAAGTATTCCGGTCCAGCTTCACTTGCAAGTACAAGCGATGGGCTTGATGGTAACATACCAGTGCGCGGTGAACCGATGTACTGCGCATCATACACGCGCCCATCATCTTCACCGCGCACATGATATCCACCATCTTTTTTCTGTTTTACCGATGGGGCATCATTGAGTATTTTTTTCGCTGTTGCTATGTTTGCCAATACTACCGCCACACCCGTTGCTACCTTGATAGCTAAGTCTATTGGGGTTATTGATGTACTTGCCGCAGCAGCAACGACCCCAGATATAGCTTGAGCAGTATCTACTGCAATCTTAGCTAATGCAGCAACCTTCTGTAAGGCAGCAGCCTCTGCTGTCTCATTACCTATAATATCACCAAGTGCCGAGAAAGCATTCCCTATTGCATTTGCAAGATCTTGATAATGCGCAATAGATTTATTCACAAACTCTCTCTCCGCTTTTAAGGCATCTACATCCGCCTTAATTCTGATAGCCTTCTTTTTATCAGCTAACGCCTGTTCTAATTTCGCTTTCTTCTCAACATCGTCGCCTAAAATAGCCTTTTCTTTATCTACCTTGATTTGTAGCTCTTGTATGTCAATTTCTGCCTTAGCCTTTATGTCTGCTTTAGTCTTTTCTAATTCCTCTTTCGAGCCAGGCTTTATGGCAATAACTGGCTTTTCTATATCCCTCAGTATAGCCTCATAATCCTGATTTAGTTTAAGCATATCTTGCTTAAACTTCTCGGTATCAGCATATTCTTTAGCCTGGTCTTCTGCTATTTTTTTAACTTTTTCCGCATTAAATTTATTTGTTTCGGCTTGTAATTCAGCATTCATCGCCTTTTCAAGGCGTATTCTTGCAGCTGCCCCTTTTGCCACTATTTCAGGAATACCACTTTCTTCTAATTCCTTTGCCGCATCCAGTTCTTTTTTATAGCTTTCTCGGATAGCATTTAGCCTCTTTTCTTGTTCGCCTAATTTAGTGGCTGTTATCTCATCTTCGTGTTTTCTTATCTTTTCTTCAAGTTCACGGTTATGCTTATTCAGCATCGCCAATATTTCAAGGTTGGTTTTGTTTTGTAGTTCTTTTAATATTCGAGTCGCTTCCTTGCGATTTTCGGGGTCTTTCGATAGTAATAGTTCTTTCGCAATCTCTATTTGTTTATCATATTTCTCTTTTATCTTAATCGCTTCAGATTGGTCACGTGTGGCATTCATCTGGTCAATATCATTTTGATATTGAACCAACATCTCCTTCAATTTCAATAGCTTATCCTGTTCTTTTTCGAGTTCTTTTTTCGCTTTATCATCAACCACACCACCTTCAACCTTTGGCTTTCCTTTATCTAAAACCTTATCGGTTTTTTCTGCTGCTGCGGCAATAGCATCAAATTGAGCAGCTAATTGTGGGAATGATTTTTTAAGCTCTTCTAAAAGCTGCTGTTGTTTTAATTTTGCTGTATTTGTAACCTTGCTTTCTCGACCTAAAGCCTCCGTATAACTTTCAGAGGCGATACGCTTTGATTCGATGACTCGTAATAAGTCTCTGGCTTGCCCTGCCTCGCCATCAAATATTTTTGAATAAAAACTACCATTTTGGAATGTAGCCCTTAGTTTAGCCGCTAATTCTGTAGCACTTGACTTAGAATCATTTAAAACTTGCCGAGTTTTAACAATCGCGTCAACATAACTAAGCTGTGCAATAGCCTGTTTATCCACGATGTTTTTCTGCCTCGTTAAACTCGCTTCAACTTCCTTACCTGCATTTATAGCAAGTATTTTAGCCAAATATTGCTGATTCACCTCCTGTAACCTATCGCGCAACTGTTCATTTGTTACTTTTTCTTTATCAAGTCCTGCCAAAAATTTAGGTTGTATTGCTACAATTTGGTCTATTATAGCTTTCCTTTTTTGGCTACCGATTTCATATTTAGTAACATTTTCAACAAGTACAGACAGCTCTGTGCGCTCTTTTTCGGTTGCCTTCAACATAGAATCCATGCGCGGCGTAAGAGAATCAAACCCTTTATTGAATTTATCAAAGAAATCAATCGCAAATCCCAAAACAGGTTTCAGCCCATTGGCAACACTTGAAAATACATTTTTGCTGAATATTTGTATGTTATCTTTTAATGTCGAAAACAACCCATCTACCGTTTTAGATTGCTTTTCCATCAGATTGAAAAACTTGCCACCTTCTTGTGACATCGCAAAAATGGCTTTTTCAACATCCTTAAAACCAATTTTACCAGTTTCAGACATTTTGAATATCTCCGCTTCAGACACCTTAAATTGCGCAGCTAAAGCGGCAATCAGGGGTACACCTGCTTCCGTAAATTGCTTTAATTCACCACCGGCTAACTTTGTTTTAGTGGCAACCTGACCAAAAGCAAGAACCAATTGTGGAAGCTTTTCTTTCCCAACACCAGCAGCGATATTGCCCAAAGACTCCATCGTAGGGATAATCTTCTCCGTCTCAATACCCATTGCCAACAATCGCTTGCTATAATCTATCAATTCCGATTGTTCAAAAGGTGTTTTAGCCGCCAACTCTACAATCTTTTGAATCAGTAAACCCGCTTTTTCAGATGAACCTATCATCGTTTCAAAAGCGATTTGAGCCTGCTCAAAGTCTGACGCCGCTTTTATACCAGCCATACCAAACTCTAAAACCTTTTGTGCAGCAAAAGCCGCCGCCGCAACACCTGCTATTTGTAAGAGCGAGCCATGCATCGGTTGTAACGACTTGGTAGCATCATCCGTCGTTTTAGACACTTTAGCTATTTCTGCATCTACTTTCTCAATCTCCTGCGCAGATGCACCCACCTCTTTCAACTTCGCATTGTACTCCGCCGTACCACGTTTCAAGTTCTCCAACTCCTTCAGCAACTCGCTATGTTTCGTTTTGAGTTGATTGATTGACCCTTCAACCACAGGCGTAACCGCTTTGAAAGCATTGGCGTACTCCCTCAAAGCATTCTTTTGGTCAACAATGATGGTTTCCACTTTCCGAAATCGCTCCGCCTTTTGTGCAAAGTCTTCCGTGCCTAATGTAGCCCTCCGCAGTTCTGCATTCAGGCGAGCTGCCTCCGCGGTGAGTCCTTTGAGCGTGTTATCAACTTCCTTTCCGTTTATGTATATCGTTGCGGTACTTTGAGCCATGTCTTTGTGTTTAAATTTTTGCTCAAAGTTCGACAGACACCACCCCCTCAGTATGGACATAAAAAAAGCCACACCGATTATCGGTATGGCTTCATATAGTTTCAATGACAAAAATAAGTTATGCTACCGAGGGGGTCGCAGATAAGGTATCTAATTTTGATAAAAGCCAGTGGTATTGTCTTTGCAGTTGAAAAGGAATGGTGTCACACGTCTCATGGGTTTCGGCTTTCTGCCACGCGTAATCCAGAACATGAAAAGTAAAGTCGTCAAAATCTACTTCGGTAAGAAAATCCTCCACCGCCGACAAAATAATCTCTTTTTGGTCAGCATTGAGTTTGGAAAAATCGTAGCGTTCGCCACACATTAGAAATGGGTTCTTTTTCATCTTAGGTTTGCAATTTAGATGATTAAAAATAGGATTTTAGAAATGCAAAAAGGCGCGTATGCCATTCCGCTGCAAACCACCTACAAGTAGGTATGCGTTTCCAAAACGCTCGGAATGACACACGCGCCTCCTTTTATAGAAACTGTATGTACTGGATAGGCATAAAAAAAGCCTACTTCTTCAAGTAAGCTATTGCCTACTTGTATGTGGTTTGCACGACAAAGATAGAAATAATCATGCCACAAAAACAAGAGTTTTTAAAAATAAAAAAAACGCCCCCTCAGTAATGAGGTAGGCGTTCATGCTTTCAGTAACTTTTTAACCACCGTCTGAATAGACGGTGGTTAAATTTATCAATTATCCTCCATAGGCGTTTTGAATATATCCATTTGATTGCGATTGAACTTTGAACGTCCATAAGCTGCCTGTCTTTTTTCAAGTTCCAATTGTTCCAAAACATTGTAGCGTGGGTCAGAGGTTCGGAGTTCCTCTCTCAATGCTTCAATTTTAGTTTCCCTTTCTGCCGATTCTTTTAAGTTCTTTTTGAGTTGGTTAAATTCACCAAAAATGATTTTGTCAATAGTCGAATACACCCATAGTTCAAAAGCAGGATTGAGCCAAGCAGCAAACTTGAGGGCTAAGACTCGGTGCATCCAAGTACCTTCTTGTTGTTTAGATGTTACCAAATCTTCTTCAAATTTAATGTTTAAATTAGGAGAATTCTCCTTTTTTAAACACTCTTCAATAAAGGATTTTGTACTATCAAGTATCAAAAAATCCTTTGGAAATTTACCATAAACCTTCGCCATTTGCGTCGCATTGACTTTAAGGTTTTCATTGTTGAACTCGAATGTAATTAAGTTCTCATTGAATTTAAAAGTTACTTCTGTCATTGTTCTAAAAATTTATATTGTAAATGAAAAGCAATATCGCTTTCAGGCACAAACATATTATAATTAATTTTAATAAACAAATTATTTATAATATTTTTAAATAAAATGTTTAAAATATTTTCTGGACATAAAAAAAGCGACCCCTCCGTAAGGCATCGCTTCTAACTATCAATTTTCATCAATCATTAATTTCTCGTTGCAAATCTGACAATCGAATCCGCCAAACCCTGCGCCAACAAACCCGCCAACACAGGCAAACGCTCCGCAATCGTTTCATTGATAAACGGTTGCGCCGACCGATTCCCTTGATTCATCTTGCCCAAACTTGCGGGGTTTGTCCGTTTCTTTTCGCCGTTTTTGTTGTACCACGTTGAGCCTTTCGAGCCACCATGCCCCCGACTTGCCCCTTTGTCCACCCATGCCACATACCGTTCAAAATTAAACGAAATGGCGTATGGCTCTTGCTGTCGCAACTTCACACGCCCCTTGAAGCTGCGTGCGCCTGCGCCTGTCAACTGTGGCATCCGTGCTTTCAGCATCTCCTTTGTGTCGCCCGTCCAATCTTTCAGCGTTTGGATGGCTTCTTCGAGGGGTGTATTGTCAATCATTTCCTTATATTTATATCATGAAATCAAAAATCAAACAACTCATTACCTGGTACCAAGAAAACCGGGAAGCCAATCGCCTATACGCCGCGGAAAATCCGTACAAACACCGCACTCACCCGCGCATCCAAGCCACCAACACAGCCCTAAAATGGTTATACAAACAACTAAGCCGCTTTCTTCGCTTTCTTTTCCGTCACCTCTGACTTCGTTTCGAGGTACGAGAGCGTGATAAAAATATCCTGATAGTTCGACGATTCAATCGCCTTGCGCGCCAACACATCGCCTTTCGACATCTCAATCGCCACACCTGCCCAACTGTACACCGCCAAACGGCGCATCAAAGCATCCGATGTTCCGTTTTTGAACACTTGCGGATTTTGCTTGATGATTTGCTCTCGACAACTCACAATCCAAAACCACAAAAGCCGCTTCACTTGTCCAGGCACGGTTTCCCACAATTTCGCGCGGTATTCAATCACCTCGTCCGATTGTTCCAACGCCGTGCGACGGTCGCCGTCAAAACCCGTTGCGCGGTTCGCCGCATCATTTGGCTTCGATGGACGAAACACCACCGCCAAAGCCCGATGAATGTGTTTTTCATCGCCATTCATCCCGTATCGGTCAAAACAAGTGAACACATCCGCCATTTCAGAATATGACATATTCGCCAATCCATCCGCCGCCGCATAGAGTTTCACCTCTTTCGGCTCTTTGCCTTTGCGCTTTTTCGTCAAAATTACTTTTGGATAAGGGCAAACCGTCATGGTCGGCGATATGGCAAACTTTTCGGTGCCATCATCATTTAGCGTTTTTGTAAACAAAAAATCCGTCACCGTTTCCGTCACCGCTTTCAAGTCCAAAGCCCACATCTCGTTATCCGCTTCCGATTCTCGCCAATATTGCAAAAAAGTATCGTCCATTTCTGCCAAAAATTGCATGAGTGCAATCCTTTTTTGAATGAAACTCGCCGCATTAAGCGACATCAACACATCGTTGCACACGAGTTTTTGTTTCAACGTCAGGTCATTCCACGATTTAGGCGTCAAAAAAGTACGCCCCAAAATCTGTATCACATTCTGATTAAAATCTTGATTATCTATGTTCATAAAATACATTTTTCTATTTCACCAAAAAAACAACTTTCACAGCAACCCGTCCGTTCACTTTTTCCGTCACTTCCATTGTTTTTATCGCCGCCACGATGGACCCATTGGGCGTTTCGATGCGGCGCAAAGCGTTTTTCCATTCTAATGTTTTCCTAATCTCTGTCGTCGTCAGCTCAAAATTAGCTGAAAATGACCAACCTTTTGCCCGATATTCTGCCGATTCTCGCCAATATTGCGCCAACAAACCCACAGGCTCTAAACTCAATGTCCCGAAATCCGCCGAGCTCGCCGTTGGCAAATAACCGCGATTCACAACATCTTCCTGCACGGGTCGCTCAAATATAAAGCGCAAATGTCCCACGGCTTCACTGCGCACCCTTTCCGAAAAACAGCCGCGTTTTGCACCCGCGATAAGCCGCTCTGGCAACGTCCCCGTTTCCAACTCAATCACCTCAAAACCTTCACCTTCGATGTGTGAAGCCAAAGCGGAGGAGGTCGCTTTGTCGTCATCTTTATTGGCGTATCGAAATGTAAATCCCCGATTCCGCTTATAGCCACGCTCCTCCGTTTTTGGTACAATATATGGTGTCCAATCGTTTGCTGTTTGCCCCCTCAGTAATTTGTCTTTTGGTTTAAACACCAACCTTTCATCGTCAATTTGCCAACAGAGGTTGAACGTATTACAAAATGCAGACAAAAACTCCGCTGCCGACATGTCGGGCAAATGGTTTTTCAAAGCAATTTGCCCGGCATACGCATTCGTGTATTTTAGTTCCGAAAATTCATAAGCCGGCAACACATCGTCCAACGACCGATTATTTTCAACCAACAGCGTCATTAATTCATCCCATCCCGACACCGCGCCGCCTTGCAAAGCCGTCACGCCCATCGCTTCGGCGATTTTGAGCAGAACAAACGGCACGCGCACGAACGGCACAAAAGTATATTTCCACGCATCTTCCAGTGATTTTTCAAAACCCGAAAAATCTTCCGTCGACTTAAAACCCACATCCCAAACATCGTCGAGGGTGCGATACTCCGCAAAATTGATAAGCCCGGACCACGCCGCATTTTTCCCTTCGTACAGATTCGTATTTTGCATCAAAGCAAAGGACATATCCGCGCGCGGCGTAACCAAAACCGTTTGAACGAAATTCAAAAAATTAGCCCGTTGTGCACCAGGTTTGGTTATCGAATTTGAAGTCAACGTAATCCCATTATACGTAGGCGTATAATTTATGATTTTGTAAGCATGTCCATCCGCCATCGGCGACAACGTCACCAAATAAGCCCCGTCCGATACCGCCACGGTTTCGCCCAATGCAATATTCACTGCACTGGCGAAAGAATTGGCGTTGTCGGTCGCAAAAGGATGTCCATCAATATCCATTGAATACCCCGTCGCCAAGCTAATCGGGCGAAATTGAAAGTACCATCTATTCAGCACCGTTTGCGGTATCGCCACCGTCGGCATTAGGTTTTGAATTTTGATTTGCGCCAAACTTTTGAGGTTCGCCCGACTTTTGTTCTCAAAATGCCCGTCAAAAAAACCATCTGGCGCACCTTCAACTCGGTATAAACCCGTCGCTATATCTTGACTTTCCACCTTCACCGTTGCCGCAATCTCATCCGTCACGTCCAAACTGTCGAGACGTTGTTTGTTTTTCAACAACAACAACAAGTCAGGCGTTTGCGGCAACCGAAACGGCAACGAATAGCCCCGCTCCGAGCTGTCATCATCAAAAGCAGGACAAACGAAGTTCAGCGCAATACTCGATGCAGGGTCGAGGTCAACGGACGTGTCGGATATATAGAGTTCAAAAGCCATATTCAAAAGTTAATAAAACGAACATTTTCTTTACCGTTTCTATTAAGCCCATTTTCAAGTAAAATAAAAGTTTTTTAAGGTAAAACAAATAGGTAAAGAAATCAAAATAAAAAATTAAAGTCGTCAGACGGTTTTCTTTACCATTTCAACCACAAATCGGTCGTCGGCGCGCCATACTCCAATTGCGGCACCGCTTTTATTTCCAACGCCCACAAATCTTGTTTCCCATCGTCGAGCGTGAATTTCGTATCTGTAATCCGCACAGGGATATACCCCTCAGTAAGTGAGACCTCAAACACAAAACGACTTGCAACCAAGTTCTCCAAAGCGCGGCATTCCTCTTGCGACAAATAACCTGTCCGGTATGAAAACGACCTACGCCACTTTTTTTCAGCTTCAAAGGTTTCAATCACATCATCTTTGTAACGGATTGATTCACGTCGTTCTAATTCAACACCCATCGCCGTCGCGCCCGTCAAACGGACCGATTCAAAAACACCGTATTGGTTCAAAAACATCAAATACCGTTCATCTTCTCGATACCGACGGTCTATCGTATATCGCCGCCA
Source organism: Saprospiraceae bacterium (assembly GCA_043744475.1). Lineage (GTDB taxonomy): Bacteria > Bacteroidota > Bacteroidia > Chitinophagales > Saprospiraceae > JAAFJT01. Next base: position 30,848 of record JAYTUR010000962.1, read on the forward strand.
ACCGCTTACAGGCGTATTGGTTTGGTCTAACAATCGAATTTCCACCGCCGCTGCATTGTCTGGGTAATCATGCGACTTCAAAGCAGGTATCATCAGCGTCTCATTCGGCGAGGCATAGAGAGAAATTACACTGTTAATTCCTGTCGTGTCCGAACCATCGGTATTGAGCCACACTTTCCATTCCACCTTCAGGGATTGAAAAACGTCTGTGTAATTGTACCACACTACAAATTCAGGACTGTTTTGCGCCACAAGACGGTCATCGGGTAGCGTGTTAAGAAAACACGTATCAATCGTGCGTGTTGCCAACCAATCGGCGCGTAAGGCAACATTGTTTGGAATGCCGCCCGTTATCATCTTTTTTATGGCGGTCGTTGTCCAAGCCTGTTGGGTCGTCGGTGCGCCATACTTTTCCGTGTATCGAAAATAGTAACGGCGAATATGGTTCGCTCGATGCGCCGGCACTGTCGTACAATTCGGCGGCACGAAACGAATAGCACCGACAAAAGCTGTGAGAATATTCTGGATGTTAATACGTGTCAACCCCGCCACATTTGGGATACTTTCACCCGAAAACAGACTTTTGAACATCCCTGAACCATAATCGAGTTCCGAAAACAACTCATACACCGCCCGATAATTCGCAGGCGTGGTGTCTGGCATCGCCAAAGTGGTTATCGAGACGGTTGCCACCGAAAGGCTTACAACCGCAATCGAAAAAGTCGTTTGTGTGTCAATTGCGGTAAAAGTGATGGTTGAGACATTCGTACCTGAATTATAACTGAAGGAAACTTTCAAAAAAGGTGATAGCGCAGGAGAACGCGCCATCCGCGCCGCCAAATCTTGATAATATACTTCATACGTCGGATTAGGTCGAGGCGGAGAAGGGTTAACTTGATACGTTGGAAGTTGTTGTTCCGTCGAGGGCGACGTCACGAAGTCAAACACAATACTGTAAGTCGCACCACTTGGCTCTGTTAGGTTAATAGTAATCCTTGCACCCGCATACACATCATCATTTTCGACCAACAATAAACTTTGTTGCATCCCCACTGCCGCAAACAACGAGCTGTCATCATGCGTGGAAAGCAATTTGAAATTCGCCACATTTTGAGCAAATATCAACGAAGCGGGTTGTCCTGTTAGTGCAATCATAAGTCAGTAGGTGTTGTACCGCTGTCCGTCCAAACGCAGTCGATTGGGCAATGAGGCAATATGTTTTTGTACGAAAATGTCACCAAAAAACCGACCCATTTCTCTTCAACCACCCGTTCCGAAAACCGCGCATTCAAGTTCTCAAATCGGTCCGCTTGTCGATGAAATAAGGGATGACCCGCTTGTGAGTCCGCGACCATGCGTTGCAATATTTGCAGGGCAATGACCTCCGTTTCTGGCAACGAATTCCACCATTCGTATTTGGCATCCGTGCGTGGGCTTGTTTTTTTCAAAATTAAGAAACCGCCGAGGTGGGTCCGTTTGGCGTTGCCGTCTTCCGCGTCTTCCGTTTCCATCGTTGGAATTACCAGGATCAAGATAAAATCAGCATCGGACTTGATACCCATCCGTGCAATGTCGAGTTCCTTAATATCTCGTTGCAACACGACATCAAAGGTTTTGCCGCCAATCGTGTCATCGTGCAACAAAAGCGGATGTTTTTGAGCAAGATATTTGAAATATCGGATGTATGTTGAGACAAAAGGTAAAGCCATTTTTAAGAATATTTATCCCCAAATTATGTGTAAATCAAACGAAATTTGACGGTTTGGCGTTCTATTCCCCCCAAACCACGCATTGATAAGATACCCCGATGAGAAATTTGTCCAATCCAGTTCTACCTTTGTTCTTGTTTCATCATGCGCATGTTCACACACAAGAAAGCGCACTTTTTGCGCCACTTCGTCAAATTGTATCTGAATAATTGCTTTTGATGTCACACTTATCAAAGGTTTAGCATACGGGTCGTAACTGCCATTTTTGTGAATATATAAGCACAAATCAAACGAGTCCGTTTCTGCAACATACCGCCAACCGCACATAATCGCATCCTCACGCGGTTTAAAAAAATGCCATTTTACCCCAAACAGCTTATTCCAGTCCGATTGGTCAACATCAACATTGTATTTGCTATTTTCCGAAAATTCAACGTAAGCATCTATTTGTTTCGGTTTGCGGTAGGTGAACCTAAACGGAAAACTGAAATGAAAGCCTTTGAAATGAGTGATGGTCATTTTTTTTGCTCAAAGTTCCGTTTTTACTGAGGGGGTATTTCGGACACAAAAAAAGCGACCCCGTTCCAAAGGTCGCCCCAACAAGCATGAAAAAACTACACTCTTATCTTAGAGCGACACAACCCGCCGTTGTTGTTGCAACAACAACGCATCGTAAGCCGCTTGTTTTTCTTCAACTGTTGGCGGAGGTGGCACATAACCCCACGCGTCGATGTTGGCGTTTATGCCGTTCAGATTGGTATGAAAGCAAAGCGGAAAATCCGAAATATTAGCGTAGAAGTAATCTTTCAACCGCGTCACATTGCGGTCAGCAGCAAGGTTTTGAAAGGTCGCCACCCGTTCTAAATTAGAGAATTCGGGAACTAAAAGCGTGTCAGCCCCTTGCTCGCGGGTGCGCTCAACGGTGAAGATGTTACCGCCATTTACTTGAACCCGATTGCGGCGTACTGCCTCCTCGATTGTGAAATTGGCAACAACTTTTTGTATCAATCGAATCGCTTCTTTTTCTTTTGGGGTCAAAGATGCCCCTGTTTTCAATCGACTAAAAAACAGCTTTGGCAACAGCTTTTCAATGGCAAAAAACTCCACTTCATCCACAATTGGGCGCAAATGTTCAAAAGTAAACCGCGACAATCGGTGTGAGCTGGCATCTCGAAAGTCCGAAGCATATTTCAGAAACAAACTGCGGTGTTTGTCTTTTTTGTCCCAATTTGTGAAGCTCGAAGCGTTGGCATCCAAATATTTTAACAACAACTCCAAAGCCTCGTAACCGCGCATGAGCATCTCATCGCGATAATTATTTTCTTGATACCGAAACGGCACATTTTCAGGACGCACTAAACCCGCGTTGCTGAAGCGGATGTTTTTCGTTAGCGTTGCCACTGCCAAAGCTAAAGGCGCAACGGTCGCCTGCGCTTTTTTTATCAAAATACTGAGGGGGGCTGTACTGGTTGGATGCGCCGCAATCATTTGGTCCGTCAACGCATCGCCAACCCAAGGGCGAAGATGTTCATTAATTGCCGCTTCAATATCCGGTTCGATACTGGCGAAAATTTCCGCATCGTTGTCAACCGCGCCACCGACAATGCTTTTGAAATCCGTTATATTCGTGAATAATTGTGCCATTTTTTATTGTGGTGTTAGGTTAGTATTGTCAACAATGCCGCTTTTTTTCTGGTCAGTCGTTGTTTGTCCGAGGTCGTCAATCATCGCCACAATATCCCAACCATTGTATTCGAAAACGTGGTTCAATGGCTCAAGCAGTTCCATTTGTTCCATCGTATTGCGCAAAATACCTGAATTGAATTGCACGCGCGCATCTGAACCGCTTCCTGCACCCATCCCTTTGCCTGTATCGCCCATCATGGACATTTGAGAAGCGTGATACCCAAAAGCGTTGATAATTTCATTATTTGCACTCAACGACGACGGTATCCAATTCCCCTCTTTCATCTTGTCGTCAATCGCGATAAGTTCAATCATGCCCAGCAATTTCCCATTTTCTTCAAAATGGTAGGTCGTAATCATCTTGCCGCCGTTTTCAATACCAACCAATGAGTCTTCAATTTTTTGTTCAAACGTATCGGTTATTGTTTTGCGTTTTTCGGCGGTGTAGGCATCCCAATCGGGGTGTTTAAATTTAAAATAATCAACACTCACCTTCAGGTGATATTTCGCGCGGACCTGATTACGCGACATCGCCAATATTTCCTTCGGCGTATTTTGCGCGACATCAAGCCAAGTCTCTTTACTCAACATCGTTATCCAAATCGGGCGCGGATAGTAGGTTGTACCAACATTGACGGATTTGGAATGATAAGCATAAGAATCGCCTTTTAGCCAATCGTAAAAATCGTCGCGATACCATTTGTGGAGTGGAATGGTTTTAATATCGCTGTCTTGTGGGCTTTCGAGTGACCCAAATTTGCCGCAAAATTTCAAATATTCAATCTCTTGATTGATGGGACTTTGTTTCGTCACGCGGCTAAACATCGAATCCAAATGAAACAAACGGATAATTTGCGAACGGTCAACACTCAAATCAAACTGCGAAAATGTGTTAGCAAACATCATTTTTGCAAACGCTTGTGGATACAGCCATTTTGTGTTTATGATATTTTTTGTCAAAAAATCGACCGCTTCTTTGTGGTAAGTTTTGATGAAATTGCCTTCATAAAAATCTTTTTTGGACACCAAAGCGACGCCTTTGCCACACATCTCTTGCGTCATCCGAATCAAAACACGCTTTGCAAACGGCACCGCCGACACGCGTCTGTCTATGAAATGCGGCAAATCGTCACTGAAACCCCATTCCGCCCAACCGCGCGGATTGGTCGCTTCTGTGCGCGGAAATAGCGGTGCATTGTACTTCATTTCAACCTCATTGAGGGTACGAATGGATAATTCGGGCATAATTTGTAACCGCCCTGTCTGTCCGTTTTCGCCAATTACGAGGTGAATTGCCGTATCATTCGGCTTTATTTTCGATTCTTGTGTCATTTATGCGGCATTAAGGCACGGTTTTAACACCGTTGAATGATTTTATGAGCGGTGGATGAATCTTGAACAACACACTTGTTGGATGTCCATTTGCCATGATGCGGACGTTTCGGGTGTACCATTCCGAATGATTGGGTTTACGTGTCACATTCAAATTATCGTCGTCAACATCATCAGGACCGAATTGTATTTTTTCGACTTCCGTCAACGCACGACCTTGAATGTTGTCGGGTATTTCGCGCCCTGTAGCAAGTTGGCACACCATTTCTTCGACGGTGCCACCTTTTTTGCGCTTACGGTCATACGTCCAGATTTCGAGCGTTGCGATTTCATTCGCTTCCAATCGCTTCATACATTCCGATATTGTTATGACTTCGCTCATCTTTTATTTTTGCTCAAAATTGCGGATTTACGGAGGGGGTGTTTCGGACATTCAGAAAAACAAAAAGGGTACACTTCGCAAAGCGCACCCTTTTGTATCCCATGAACATTTTATCTACTCTTTCCTTTTTTTACGTTTCGGTATGACCGTTGACGGTATGACCGTTTTTGCCTTCTTTTTCAAGTAAGGAAAACCGCCCAAAAACAAGGCGTTTGCGCGGTCAATGGTCAAGGTATTGAAGTCAATTTCGCCAAAGCTGCCAAAATAGTGGCGGCGCGAAAAATCGCCTTCTATGTCATATTTTGCGGCAACATCTGTTTTGAGTGCCGCTTTTTCTTTTGCCATGAGTTGTATTTTTAAGCAAAAATTAATTGCCCCGATGAACTTGGCGGTGTATAATGCCCCGCAGTATGCGCGGCACCGAGTTCAATTTCGACCGCAAAAGGCAAAGGTCTATACCACCGCGTCGGGTAAAATACCGTCATGCCATCGCCGACAATCCACACTTCATCGTTGCCCGTTACCCAATATTCCCCATCGGCTGTTGTCCAACCGTCGGTGATTGGGTCTAAGAGTTTGGGGTGATGTCAGGCGGGAACGCCACGAGGTCGATGGTGCGCGGTGTGCGACCGTTGGCATCAATTTCGTAATCGAAACCGCGAAAATCGCCGCCTGTGCCACCCGTAAAGCTCATGACTGTCGCAGGGCTTGATTTGCGCCCCATTTCGTGCGTTACGCCCGATTTGTCAGACACAAGTAGGACCAAACCGCAACAAGCAGACACTTTTTCGGCAAACTCTTTTTCTACTTTGCCGAAGCCTTTGAGTTTGAACTTGAGCTTGTTTTCAATTTTTGTCGTGCCGTCCTTGGTCGTGCCTTTCGTGTCAATCATGCCCGTATCGGCAATCACGCGCATTTTGCGAAAAAAGCCCTCACCAACAGGTGCACCCACAAACGAATAAGCCTCACCCACTTCGTTGCTTGCACCCACGGTCGTGATGGGCGTTGAGAGTTTGTTTTTCGACTTTGGGTCGGCGGCTAATTCGTCTGCACAAGTGAAGTAGATATCTACTTCTATGCCGGCTATATTGAGTTCATCACCTGAACAATCAGGCATAAAATTTCCTAATGGCATTTTAATTTCTGTATTTATTTGCCTTTTGAGGGCGTGAATAATTGTTTTTTACTGAGGGGGTTACTTCGCCTCAACGAGGTACGCGTAACCGACATCAACTAAGTGTTGCAAAGCTGCTTGCGCCGCTTCTTTGTCAAAACCTTCGAGTTGTTCCGCTTTGACGGTTTCAACATCCACTTTTTCGCCGTTGGCAATAGTAATGAGCGTTTCGACGTGCAAAGAGCGACCCGATGTGCTGTTGATGTGTGGTGGATGCGATTTCAAAAAGCCAAATTTCTTTGTTTCTGATTTTTCGCCTTTCCGCACTTTTGCGGAAAATACACCGCTAATTGGTTTAATATCAGCCATAATGATTTATGAATTGTGAATTGTGAATTGTAAGCTATGAATTATGAGTTATGAATTATGAATTATTTTAAAAAACTCATAACTCATAATTCATAACTCACAACTAATTAAGCTGGCGGTTCGGCGTCTGAAATCCACAGCGTTTGGAAATTTTCAACCCCCACAAACATTTGGGTTTCACCCAAACCTTTCAGCGTGCGGTCAAATTCTTGCCAACGAATGGTCGGCACGATGTCGCCGCCGTTGTTGCGCAAGCCAAACACCAGGTTATCTTCCATTTCCGAGGCATCCAAAATCAAACGTTGTTTGCCCGACATAGAAGGGCACGCAACGAGCGTTTTGTTGGAAAAAGGAATTTTGATACTGCGGTCAAATCCTTCATCTTTTACGTTCGCCACATAGCCGTTTTTGACATACAGGGCATATTGGTACAAGTCAAGGATTTCGGGTGCGCACAAAACTTTGCGCGGCACTGCTTTCACGACTTCGGGCAAACTGTCGCAGAACAATTTGATTTTGTCAAAAACATTGCTTGAAGTGATTGTACCAACTGTAACGATGCGACCCGTCATTTTCGACGCAGTGATGGCGTTGTTAATGATTAACTCTAAGCCGTCAATAGCGGCAATTGCCACGCCTGCTGTGCCTGCTGTTGGGGTCACTTTCACACCCTTGTAAATCATCTTTTGCTCAAAGGCTTGACGTGCAACAGGGTAAATGTGATTCGCAACAAGATAATCAGAGAAAAACTTGTAGTCGAATACGGATTTGCCCAAAGGCGACATCGAAGGGTCCCAACTTGCCAAAAAAGAGTTTAACTCCGTTGCTGTCCATTGAATGTCGATTTTGACGGGTTGCAAAACGTAGGTTTCAGAGGTCAGGGTTTCGGTATTGTTCGGCGTAAAAGCACTTTGATAACCCTGAAACAAATCGCCTGTGAGCGAAATATTGGGTGCAGCATACGCATAATCAACACGAACCGTTTTGAAATGCTTGAGCGTTACGATATCTTGACGCAACACGGCATTCATTCCAGCTTTGTACCGCGTCGCTTGTTGATTCAGAGCGGCGGCGGTTGAGGCAATTAAATTAGCCATATTAAATTTTTAGTTTTTGTGTTTACTTTTTTTGGTAAACAGGTTATTTAAATGTCGTCGCCGCCAAACTGTTTGCCCGCTTTCAGACTTTCGTTTACCGCGGCGCGTAAATCCACTTTTTGCGTATCGGGGTCATTTGCCGCTTCCGCGCCCAATCCCGTTGCCGCTGTTGCGTGTGGCGCAACGCCGTGTGTGCTTTTTTTCAAAGCCTCGACTTCGATTTTGAGGGCTTCGTTTTCAGCTTTCACAGGGGCAAGGGCATCTGTGAGTAATTTTTCAGCATCGGCTACTGTGAGCGGCTGTTTTGCTTTTTCATCGGCAATAATCTTCTCAACATCGCCCAGATTGAGCGTGCCGTCTTGGATTGCCGTTTTCAAGGCTTCTGTCGTCATTTCTTCTATTTTATTGAATGAATTATTAGGAATCTCATCAACATTAGGTTGAGTGAGCTTATTGATAAACGATTTAAAAAAAGTCATTTTCATAGGTTCAGTAATGGTTGCTGGGTTTTCGACTTCATAGTCTTCATCGCTATTTTCTTGAAAAAGACCCATGTCGAGACATTGATTATAGGTAAAATGGTGGTCAGCGTAGTCATAAAACTGTTGGCGAATGTCTTCAATCGTTTTGCCTGTTGCCTCTGCCATCATCTGAATACTCGCCTCGGCGATTGTATCCAATCGGTCAGCCGTTTCGCGCATATCCTTCGCCGTACCAAAACAACCGATCGAAGGCGCATGAATCATTAAGGATGAATTCTTCGCCATGTGTCGGTTTGCAATTGGCACACACAACCAAATATCCGCCGCCATCGAAAAAGCCTGACCATCGTTCCAAGTATGGATGTCAAACGGGGAACTCTTAATTGCTGTAATCATCGCTAAACCATGAGAAGTGTAACCGCCCGGACTATTGATGCGCAAATGAACCTCTTGAACACCTTGACTTTTGAGCATATCTAAGGTTTTGACAAACTCAATATCTGTCATATTTTGCTCCTCATTATCGCCGAACATATCAGAATCACCGACAATGCCATACATGAAAATGCTGGCTTCAATGCCCTCTTTTTGGACATAGAACTTTTGAGTCTCTTGTATTTTCTTGCCTTTTGTCATATCGTTAATATCCAATCGCTTTTTGAATCTGTTTTGCCTTGAATTCTACTGTGTGATAACCCCGCGCTGAACTCCAAGACGATGAAAACCGCAAAGGAAATTTCACACTTCCGAGCACAAATTTCTGCCCTGTATGGGTTTCGATTCGGACAATGAATTTTTGCCTTTCCATATTGTCCAGTTGCGCCTGAACGGCGGGCGACTGCATGGGCAAAATGGCTTGTATTTTTTCGTCTGTTGTTTGCCCTTGATTGGTCAATCCGCTTGTTTCCTCCCAAAATTGTTTGTCGGCATCCAATGCGCGAATCGGCATTTTGTACCAGGCGAAATAAGCATTGAGCGTGATGGCGCCGCGTAAACGACCATCTGAAAGCTCGAAAGTTTTGAAGCTCGCAACGCCTTGCACGGGTATGAACTCGATGATGGGCAAGCCAACCAAATTCGGTTCAGAACAATCGTATAAGGCGGTGAAATCTGTCATGTCGCAAAATTGCGGATTTACTGAGGGGGTGTTTCGGACAATGAAAAAAGCCCCGCTTTTGGCGAGGCTTCAACAAACATTAAGAAAGCAGTTGCATACTAATTATCCTTTTCGCGTCACGAAGCGGGGTAAGTGTCTCTGTTCACGCAAGCGTTGTGAGGCTTTTTCGAGGGCATCGTGGGTGTATTGCAAATTGAATTCAGCAGCATAATACTCGACAACGGCGGTGGCAGGCGATTCGAGGGCGTCACGTTTTGCGCAACTCACCGCGACTATTTGGTCTATCAGCCAATGCCGCAGCGTTTCATTGATGAAAATAATTCGCCGTTGGATGAGATATGAACCGAGCGGAATGTAGATGAACAAATAATCATCCATGCCCTCAACAGTTTTGGATTCGGGTTCAAAGGGTGGTAAACCAAAATCAAGATTGGAAAGTAACAGCGTTCCGAGGGTCGTTTGTCTATCGGCAAAAAACGCCTCTCTCCCCCACCATTTTTGCGACCACTTTTTGAGGTCGCTATTGATGGGCATTTTGACCCTATAAAATTTCGTTTCGTCTGCCTTTGCAGACCCATTTTGTTTCAAACGATATGTCATGGATAGTGGATTTTACAGAACAAATATATGTTTTTTACGCTTAAAATATATATAAAAGTTTGTTCTGTAAAATCTTTTGTTTTACTATCCTTATTTCTCCTCTTTTTTGGTTGGCGTTAGGTCAATGAATTGACTGAATACTTTTTTGAAACCGCCCAGAATATCCGTTCCGGTCAAGGTGAAAATATTCTCTTTGAAGGACAAAAATTCGGTGAAACAGATGGACGCAGCGACGATTTCCACCAACGGCACATTCGGCATAATACCGCCCACATTTGGCTTAATGAACGCCGCATGTAACCAAGCAGCGGCTAAAATACCGAAAAAATAGACGAAAAATTTTTCAATGGTGCGATAAAAACCACGACTTGTGATGGCTTCGCCCCGCTTTTTGGCGGCGAGCATACCCGAAATGGCATCCGCCACCGTTAAAAAAGCGGAGAGTAGTATGAAATCTTTGATGGGCATGAGAAATGATATCGCCCAGCTCATGCCTACGATAAAAACCACTTTGTCGTAGGTCGTTTCCCATAATTTTTCGAGAATGGATATCATGTTATGTTGTTTGGCTTTGTTTTTGGTTACGTAATCCATTACAGTTGTTTTTTTGCGGCGGGGCGACCCAGATATATCCGCCGTCGTTTGTACCGCCTCCCGTGTTTAATTTATTCATTTTTTTTGTTTTTGTTTCAAGATATGTTCAAGTCGTAGCAATGAGCTACCCTTTTCTTTTTTCGATTTCTAAACTCGCCCAATTCCGCCAATCTTTGCAGCGATTAAGCCACCCTTCAAGAAATTTTTTTTGCGTGGCATCACGCTTGACAATGCTGTTGAGGTATGCGATGCGGGCATCCATAATCCTATCTATCATTTTTTGTGTACCTATTGTTTTTGTCGCGCTGTTAATTGCATCAATGGAAATGTTGCCAAAAATGTTATCATCTACCACCCGATAGCCCATTTTTTGCAAAAGTTGTTGCATCTCACGCTTTCCAAATTGCGAATTGAAAGCAAAATCAAAACACACCGCCGCCACAATGTTGTCAATGATGCGATGACAATTGATGTAATTGAACGAGTACGTGTAAAAAGCCCGGACCTGTTCAACTGTTAGTTTTTTAAAGCCGTCGGCGGTGGGCTTCATGTTCAGCACTTTTTTGCACAGTGCGTAGTAATAATCAATTGTAATCCCATCATTCGTCATCCCGCCTTTGTCGGCATCGTCATTCGAGATTCCTTTCTCTTTTTCCCATTTGTAGACTTGTTGAAAAACAGATTCCAGCATTTTGAATAAAATTTTAAAAAATTGTATATGCAAAATTACGATGACACCCCTTTTTATTTCGGACAACAAAAAAAGCGACCCTCTCAGTAAAGGGTGGTCGCTTTCATCTTTATAAAATGTCGAAAATCAATTATTTTCTACAAAATCACCTTTCCT